>CAYQAS010000008.1:0-65904 GCA_964415525.1 uncultured Solibacteraceae bacterium | reverse complement strand
TGCACGTCACCGCCAAGGACAAGGGCACCGGCAAGGACGCCAGCATCACGCTGACGGGCTCCACGGGCCTCTCCAAGGAGGAGATCGAGGACAAGGTGCGTGACGCCGAAGCCCACAAGACCGAGGACGACAAGCGCAAGGCGATGCTCGAGGATAAGAACCACCTGGATCAGACGGTCTACCAGATCGAGAAGCTCCTCAAGGAGAACGGCGACAAGATCCCCGACGAGGACAAGAAGGATCTGGAAGGCGTGCTGGCGGAGGCCAAGGAGGCCCTCAGTAGCCTGGACGGCGATCGCATCAAGAAGGCCCTGGAGAACCTCAACGCCAAGGCTCACAAGATGAGTGAGCACCTCTACAAGCAGGGTGCCCCGGCTCCCGAAGGTGCCGCCCCGGCTCCCGCCCCTGGCGGCGACAAGAAGAAGGACGACGACGTCATCGACGCCGAAGTCGTGAACTAATCGCCAAAAAGAATTTCCACCGCGGAGCACACGGAGCACACGGGGAGCAGCACTGAGAAACCGAAGGGGTAGCCCATCTTTTCTCCGTGTTCTTCCTCCGCGAACTCCGTGTGCTCCGTGGTGCATTCAGTTCAATAATCTGAGTCGACCACGCGCATGTTGTGCTAGGTTTTCCCCATGGCCGCGCCTGACTTCTACAAGACCTTGGGAATACCCCGCAACGCCTCGGACGAGGACATCAAGAAGGCCTACCGCAAGCTTGCCCGGAAGTATCACCCGGACCTGAACCCGGGCAACCGGGATGCGGAAGCGCGCTTCAAGGAGATCACCGAGGCCAACGACGTCCTATCGGATACCGAGAAGCGTCGCAACTACGACACCTACGGCGATCCGAGTGGTACGGGCATGCCCCAGCCGGGCTCGGGCGGCGGCTTTGGGGGCTTCGGCGGCTCCTTTGAGGACCTCTTCGCGGGCTTCGGTGGCGGGGGCGGTCGCAGGCCTCAGCGCCAGGGGCCGAAACCCGGCGAGGACCTGCAGCACACCGTGCGCATCGGTTTCAAGGAAGCCTTCGCCGGCACCAAGCTCCCCATCACCCTGACCCGCACTGAGACCTGCGCCACCTGTCAGGGCAGCGGCGAGGCGCCGGGGTCCACCAAGTCCACCTGCGGCATCTGCCACGGCAAGGGCATGCATGAGCAGGGCGGCGGCTTCTTCAAGACCCGTGTCCCCTGTGATGCCTGCGGCGGCACGGGTCGCAAGGCGCCGGAATGCGCCATCTGCCAGGGCCGCGGGCGAAATCCCAAGCGCGAGACCCTCACCGTGGGCATCCCGCCCGGGGTGGAAGACGGCACTCGGCTGCGGGTCGCGGGCAAGGGCGAAGCCGGACGCCGTGGGGGCGGTCCTGGCGACCTCTATCTCCAGATCCAGGTGGAGGCGGATCCCCGCTTCGAGCGCCGCGGCCCGAACCTCTACCTCAAGCTTCCGGTGAGCTTCACGGAGGCCGCCCTGGGCGCCAAGGTAGAGATCCCGACGCCCGAGGGCACCACCACCATCCGCATCCCTCCCGGCACCCAGAGCGGCGGCAAGTTGCGGGTGAAGGGCCAGGGCATGCCGATCCCCAAGTCCTCGGATCAGCGCGGCGACCTCTTTGCGGAGGTTCAGGTGAAGACGCCGGAGATCGGGGACGAGCGCAGCAAGGAACTGCTGCGGGAGCTCGCAGAACTCAATGATCAGGACATCCGCAAGGACGCGTGGAGGTAAGTGATGCGCCGTGATCCCCGCGGGGGCTGCTACATGATCGGCGTGGTGTCGGCCCGCTACGAGATCCACCCCCAGACCCTGCGCATGTATGAGCGCGAGGGGCTGCTGCTGCCGTCCCGTACCGAGGGCAAGACCCGGCTCTACAGCGACGAGGACCTGGAGCGCCTGGAGTTCATCCTCAGCCTGACTCGGGATCTCGGGGTGAACCTCGCCGGGGTCGAGGTGGTGATGAGTCTGCGGGATCGCATGAACCGCATGCAGGCAGAGATGCAGGGGATCATCGACGGCTACGAGCACAAACTCCGAGGCGCCGGGATCGAGCCCGAACCACGTCCCGACGCAACCCACGCCACGGGCCTCGTGAAGCTCACGCCGAAGGGTCTGCTGAAACGCTGACGGCACGGCTCGTCCCTGGCTATGCTGGTCTCCACCTCATAGGCAGCCATGCGGCATATCGACGAACAGTCCCTGGACAAGTATTTCGACTCGATCCGGGATCTCCCCCTCCTCACGGCCGAGGAGGAGCGGAAGTACGGCGAGTACTGGCAGACGGAGACGAACTCTCCGGAGATGCGGGCGGAGGGCCTGCGCAAACTGGTGGAAGGGAACCTGCGCTTTGTCGTGAAGGAGGCCCGCAAGTTCCAGGGCATGGGGCTGGACCTGCTGGACCTCATCAGCGAGGGCAACCTGGGGCTCATCGAGGCCGCCAAGCGCTTCGATCCGACGCGGGAGAACAAGTTCCTCACCTACGCGTCGTGGTGGGTGCGCCAAGCCATCTTCCACGCCCTGGCGGAGCACGGGAACAAGATCCGTCTGCCCCAGAAAGTGGCAGGCCACCTCATCCAGCTGAACCGCATCATCCATCGCTTGGGTCAGGATCTGGGCCGACCGCCCCAGAGCGCCGAGATCGTCGCCGCGAGCCCTTTCAGCGCCGAGGAAGTGGAGCGGCTCCTGTTGCTCCAGCAGACGACGGCGACGGTGAGCACCGAGCAGGGGATGGGCGAGAGCGAGCTGACCCTCGGGGACAGCCTGGAGCAGGACATCGAACCCAGCGCCATGGAGATCATGGACCAGGAGAGCTTTCTGCATCAGGTGCACCTGAGTCTGGCCATGCTCTCTGAGAAGGAGCGGGACATCATCACCAAGCACTTCGGCCTCGACAACGAGGAACCCATGACCCTTGAGAAAATCGGGCAAACGTTCAATCCACCCATCAGCCGGGAGCGCGTCCGCCAGATCGAGGAACGGGCCTTCTCCAAGATCCGGGAGCGCCGCCGCGCCCTTCTCGGCCAGTTCCTGGTGACCAACGGAGAGCGTTCATGAGCGCACAGCCCGGCTGCCCCCAATGCGGGGGCTCGGGGGTGCTGCTGGACCCCGATCCCATGGTGGCGGCGCGGCCGTGCCCGTGCACCCGTGCGGCTGGCCCCGTTCTGGCCCAGGGTCTGCCAGCCCGCTATCGGGAGGCGAGCTTCGAAAGCTTCTGGGAGTGGTGGAAGACCCAGCATCCCAAGGAGCGCACTGCCAGCATCCTGGCCGAAGCCCTGGCGGAGTATGAGGCCGACGCCCTTTCCCACACGATGCATGAGGATCTGCGCAACAACCTGGAGTTCATCCTCCACAAATGCGGCGCCAAGCTTCAGCCTAGCGGCGAGGTGTTCTCCAAGGATCTCAAGCCCGCCCAGGATCCCCAGGGCTACCGCCCCTATCTCGCCTGGGCCAAGCACGGCCGGGAGCACGCGGATTTCTGGTGGCTGGATGGCCCCCCCGGCAGCGGGCGCAGCTCCCTGGCGGCGGCGGGCCTGCGGGCCTGGTGCGAGCAGCAGGGCAAGGCGGGGCTCTACGTCAGCGTCCGCGCCCTCAGCCAGGAGCTGAAGGACACCTACTACGACAGTCTCAGCTGGAAGAACACGGATTTCCTGAGTGAGCGTGAGCGCACGGCTCCGCTGATCGCCGCGCCCTGCCTCGTGCTCGACGACCTAGATCGGCTGGACACCGACATCCGCGTGGTGCGGGCCCTGGCCCAGGTGCTGGACGCCCGCTACTCCGACCAGTTACCCACCATCCTCACGGCATCCCGCTGGACCCAGGCCCTGCAGAGCCTGCCGCCGGAGCAGTATCCATTCCTTCGATTGGAGGATCCCAGCCTGCTGAAGCGGCTCGCCCAGTCCCGCCGCGTCGTGCTCCGCCCGACCCTGGAGCGGCTGATGGACAGCCTGCGCGGCTGAAACCGAACAAGGAATCCCATGAAACGGTTGCTCCGCCTCCTGCTTCAGCTGCAACTGCGCCATGCCAAGGGGATCTGGATCGCCCTGGCCCTTGTCACCCTGGCGCTTGGCCTGGGAGTGACGCGGGTGGAGCGCCGCCTGGACCTCATGAGCTTACTTCCCACGGAGCATCCGGTGGTGAAGGCCAGCATCCAGGCGGGCGTGGGGCAGCAGGAACTGCTCTGGTTGGTGGCGGAGGGGCCGCAGGACAACCTGGACGTTCGCCAGGCCTGGGCCGAAAAGCTGGTGGAGCGCCTCCTGACGGACAAGGGCATGGCCCTGAACGGCATGGCCGGGGAAGGGCGCCTGTCCCAGCCCATGCCTGTGCCGGATGCCAAGGGCGCCTCCCTATGGCCTCCCCTGCTGGCCGCGGGCAGCCTCCTGGAGGCTGACCCCATGGTGGGCCGTCTTCTGACCGAGCAGTTCTACGCCCTCGCCCCGATGCTGCTGGGGGACCGCCTCGCTCCGCTCAAAGACCCCGAGCATCTGCGCCGAACCCTGAGGGCGACCCAGGAGGCCCTGCGCAGCCCCCAGCCCGCCACCGCCCGAATGGCCCAGATGGATCCCTTGGGGCTGCGGGCGCTCATCCCTGAGGCCAACCAGACCGCCGATCGTGCGATGTCCAGCGTCCGAGGTTTTCCGCTGAAGCTGAAGACGGGCTACCTGGAGACCAAGGATGGCCGCTACGTGCTGGTGCCTCTGGTCCTCGACTTCCCCAGCGGAGACGGCGCCGCAACCGCCAGGGTGCTGACCTGGCTCGCCCAGGGGGCGGAAGGCTCACTGCCGACTCATGCGGGACTCGCCACTGTTCAGGCGGCCCTCGTCTCGGCCCCGGATCGCACCTTTCAGCTCCAGGCCACCGGCGCCCATGCCATCGCCTATTGGGAGAGCCAGCGGCTGGGCCGCGAAGTGGTGCTGAGCCTCGTATTCAGCTTCATTCTCATCGGACTCGTCTACTGGATCGGCTTCCGCACCCTGGCGGGCTACGGCTTCGTTGTGATTCCCTTGCTGCTCGGCATGTTCTGGGCCCTGGGGACGGTGGGCTGGGTGCTGGGGCGCCTCAACCTCATGGCCGCGGCCTTTGGCGCCGTGCTGCTGGGAGTCGGGGACGACGTGGGGATCCTCATCTTCAGCCGCTATCGAGATGAACGACGGGCCGGGCGCTCCAAGGCCCTGGCCCTCCGCGCGGCCCTGCTTGGCAGCGGCCCAGGTGTCATCGCGGGCGCCGTTTCCACGGCCCTGGCTTTCCTCGCCTGCGCCGCCGCGCCCTTTCCCGGTTTCCGGGATCTGGGCATCACCGCAGGGTTGGGGCTCCTGGCCTGTCTCGTGGCCTCGTTCTTCGTCCTGCCGCTCCTGCTCCTTGCCTTCGATCGCGGGGAGGGCTGCTTCGCCCCCCTGCGGGAAACACCTGCTGGACGCCCCGCAAGCACAGGGCGTAAGCGCGCCATCCTCGCGGGGGTGATGCTCCTGATCGGTTTGGCGGGGGGCTTCCGGGTGACCTGGGAGGAAGACCTGCGCCGCTTCCGCCAATCGGGAAATCCCGCTTTGGCGCTGCAGGAGACCCTCGGCAAGGTGCTCGGTGCGGGGCTCCAGCCCCTGGCCATTGAGCTGCCGTTGGATGAACCCGAGCGGCTCCCCCGGCTCTGGAACAAGGTGATCGAACCCTTGCGACGCGAAGGGCTTCCCATGCCTTCCTGGGCGGATTTCAACCCGGAGCTGCGCCTCGCCCTGGGCAGCGAGACCTGGTATTCCCAGACGCTGAAGCTCGCGGCGGAGGCGGGGCTGGATCCCGCGGCCCTGGAGCGTCCCCTGGCGGCCCTGCGAGCCAGCGCCTCGGATCCCGCCGCGGTGCCGAAGGCGCTCCAGGCGGTCATGGCGTCCTCGCGCCCCGCGCCTGAGACGCGCTGGAGCGTGGCGGACTGGCTGAAGAAGAAGGCTCCGGAGGCACCCGCCGCGCCCTCGTTCCTCCTTCCGTTGCGTCTGCCGGAAGCCGCCCAGGACCGCATCGAGGCGGAGATCCAGGCCGCAGGCGCCCGCATGGTGGGCACCCGACCCCTCTTTCGGGCGGTGAAGACCGTGGCCCGGGAAGCCCTGGTGGAGGTGGTGATCCTGGCGTTCGGGGCCGTGTTGGGCGTCATCGCCATCTTCGGGCGGCGGCCTCGCTTCGTGCTCTACGCCTTGATTCCCCTATTGGCGAGTCAGGCGGGCGTGCTGGGAACCCTCGGCTGGACCGGCGAGCCCCTCACCTTCCTGTCTCTGGTGGCCATCCCCATCGCTCTGGGAGTCAGCGTCGACGTTTCCATGAACCTGCTCCACCGCGCTCGGCTGGAGCCTGGGGCCGCGGCCCGGGTCGCCCGGGTGAATGCGGTCTGCGCGGGCACCACCCTGGCGGGCTTCGGGGGCCTCGCCTTCAGCAGCTACCGGGGCCTGCGGGGCCTCGGCCTCGCCGCCCTCGGCGGCACCGCCCTCGCCCTACTCATCAACCAGTGGCTGCTGCCCTGGATGCTGGAGAAGTGGCCGCTGAGAAAGCGCTGAAGTAAACCTTTGGCTAAGACTTGGGCTGAGCCTCTCTGTGGGCTGGACCCCTCAGCGGCGTCTTGGTCTCCGGGTCCTGGGCAGGCGACCGCGCCAGTTTTTGGATATGGGCGATCGGAAGACCTTCACTTCTACGACCCTTGGCCTCACCGATTCCTTGCTGAGGGGGATTGCCGGGGCCCCCAGGAACCCGCAATCCTGGGAGCCCATGACACCCCTTCAATCCCTCCTCGCCACCCGCCAGCTCCAGGGCCCAGTGCTCGCCTCTGAGGTGATGGCCCTGGCGCTTTACCATCCAGAGCACGGCTATTACCGGCGGACAGAGGGCCCCTGGGGCTTCGAAGGCAAGGATTACTACACGGCCCTGGACTGCGGCCCTCTGTTGGGTCAGGCCTTGGCCGCGCGGCTGGAGAAGGTCTGGTGCGACCTGGATCGGCCGACCGCCTTCACGGTGTTGGAGCCTGGGGCAGGGCGGGGCTGGCTGGGGCGCGATCTGCTGACCACGGCCTCCGGGGACTTTGCAGACGCACTGGTGTACTTGCATCGGGATGACAATCCGGCGGCCCGTCAGGCGGCGGAGGCTGCGCTAGCGCCTTGGACGGCCAAGGGCAAGGCGCGCTTCGTCGGAGAATCCGAGGCATTGCCGCCCTTTGATGGCGCCGTGATCTCCAACGAACTCTTCGATGCGCTGCCCGCAGAGCCCTACCGATTCCGAGGCGCGGCCTGGGAGCAGGAGGCCTTAGGGGAAGAAGGTCCGGTTTGGATTCCGGCCGATCGGGATGAGGCCATCCAGTGGTTCGAGTCCCAGGGTACGCCGGAGGAAGGCGACGGCAGTGTGTGGGCTGAGGCCCTGCCGAGCGTGCTATCGGAGCTGCTGGCGCCTCTGCGCCGCGGCCTCTTCCTGGCCATCGACTACGGCAGCACGGCAGAAGACCTGCTGGCCAAGGGGGCCGATCTTCGCCGCTACCGCGCCCACCAGGTGGACGGACAGTGGTGGCAGGACCTCGGGGCCGCGGATCTCACGGCGGACGTGGATTTCACGCGTCTGGAATGCCTGGTGAGGACTGTGGGCATGGCAGACACCTGCCAATGCTCCCTCAGCGCCTGGATTCGAGCTCACGCGCCTCTGCTGGCCTGGGAGGCCGGTTGGTTGGACCTGGATGCTCGTACCCGCCTGGAGCGCATGCAGAACCTCATGCAACTCACCCTGCCGAACCTGCTCGGGGAGCGTTTCCGGGTAATGGAAGCCTGGCGCTGATCAAGCTAGGGGCGGGGCCATCGCTTTCGCAATGGCGGCCTGGAGCTGCTCAAAGGTGAATGGCTTCTGCAGGGTCGCCTTCACGCCGAACAGGGTGGCAGCCCGTAGATAGGGCGCTTGGATCTGACCGGTCATGGCGATCATGGGCAACTGAGGCCAGGTCTTGCGAATGAACTGGATGGTCTCGATGCCATCCATGTCGGGCATGAGGATGTCCGTGATCACAAGATCCGCCTGGGGTTGGGGGCGGAGGTGCACCATGGCCTGCTTTCCGGACTTGGCCCAGACGACTTCGTGCCCAGCAAGCTCCAGCATCAGCTGCACGGAGGCACCGGTATCGGCGTTGTCTTCGACGAGCAGGATGCGAGGCATGGGGTTTCCTTGAGAAAATGGACAGGGGAGACATCCACACCGTTCATCGGCACCGAGGCAACCCGGCTGAATATTTCCGTTGCCGGTCAAGGCGATCGATGGCAATCTGGTGGGCCTTGTCTTGGGCACTCCAAGTGCGCGCGGGCGTTCCCGCCGCCGCCCAAGCCTCCCGCGAGAGGATGTTATGTACGCTGTGATTAAGTCTGGTGGTAAGCAGTATCGTGTCGCCGAGGGCGATGTGCTCCGCGTCGAGCTGCTTGAAGTCGAGCCCAAGGCCGCGATCAAGTTCGATCAGGTCCTCCTGGTGGACAACAACGGCAGCCTGAAGATCGGTACGCCCACCGTGGCCGGTGCCGTGGTCGAGGCCGAAGTGATTCGCCATGGCCGTGCAAAGAAGGTCTTCATCTTCAAGCACATGAAGCGCTCCACGTACTATCGTACGAAGGGCCATCGTCAGGGCTTCACCGAAGTCCGCATCAAGGGCATCCAGGCTTAGGCCTGATCCACTGAACCCAGGAAGTCGAGAGGGCTGTCATGGCACATAAAAAAGGCGTAGGTTCCGGTCGCAATGGTCGCGAGTCCCAGGCTAAGCGCCTCGGCGTGAAGGTCTTCGGCGGGCAGGTTTGCCCCGCCGGTTCCATCATCGTCCGTCAGCGCGGCACCAAGTTCCATGCTGGCGTGAACGTCGGTATGGGTACCGATCACACCCTGTTCGCGAAGGTGCCCGGCAAGGTGCGCTTCCAGGACAAGGGGCAGCACGGCCGTTTCATCCATGTGGATCCCATCGAGGCCTGATTCAGGTTTCGGGATCCCAGGCCGAGCGCACGCGGGTGAACCTGCGTGCGCTCGCGCCTTTGAAGGAAGTCAGGTTTCACCATGTTCCTTGACCACATCCAGCTCCAGGTGGAAGCCGGCCACGGCGGCCCGGGCGTCGCGACGTTCCTTCGGGACAAGCAGACGATCACCGGCGGCCCCAACGGGGGCGATGGCGCCCCGGGCGGTTCCGTCTACATGCGGGCGACGCAGACCCTGAACACGCTCAACTGCTACCGGCAGAAGCGGGAACACACCGCGCCGCGGGGCGGCAACGGCGAGAGCGGCATGAAGAACGGCAAGGCCGGCGCCGACATCGTCTTGGATGTGCCCCTGGGGACCGTCATCCGGGACGGTGAGAGCGGCGAACTGCTTGCGGAGCTGGTGACGGACGGCCAGCGGGTCTGTGTGGCCCGCGGCGGTCGCGGAGGCCTGGGCAACACGCACTTCAAGAGCGCGACGAACCGCTCCCCGAAGCACTGCCAGCCCGGCGAACCGGGCGAAGCGCGGATTCTGGATCTGGAGCTCAAGCTCATCGCCGATGTCGGTCTGGCGGGTTTCCCGAATGCCGGCAAGAGCACCCTGGTGAGCCGCGTCAGTGCCGCCCGCCCCAAGATCGCCGACTATCCCTTCACCACCCTGGAGCCCCAGCTCGGCGTGGTGCCCGTGACGGACCTGGAGAGCTTCGTCATTGCCGATATCCCCGGCCTCATCGAGGGCGCGGCCCAGGGCGCCGGACTCGGCATTCAGTTCCTCCGCCACGTCGAGCGTACCCGGATGCTGCTGCACATGGTGGACCTCACGGATCCCATGCAGGAGCCCGAGGATGCGATCCGCATCATCGAGGGCGAACTGGAGGCCTTCTCCCCGGTGCTGGCGTCCAAGCCGCGCTGGCTGGTGGGCACCAAGCTGGACGCCCTGCAGGACGACGACCGGCGCGCCCGCTTCGAGGCCATCTGCCGCGAACGTGGCCAGGAGCCAATCCTGATCTCCGGGGTGAGCGGTGAAGGCATCCGTCCCCTGGTGTTCAAGCTGGGCGCCTATCTCAAGGAAGTTCCGCGGGGATGAGGCGCGTGGGCATCCTGGGTGGAGCCTTCAATCCACCCCACGCCGGGCACCTGCGTCTTGCAGAACTGGCGTTGGAGCATCTGCAATTGGATGAAGTGCGCTTCGTTCCGACGGCTGCCTCGCCCCACAAGCCGACCCTTGGCCCCGAGGGCGAAGTCCGCCTGGACTTGCTCCGAGCGGCATTGGCTTCTACCGGAAAACCCTTTGTCGCCGATGACCTGGAAGTGCGTCGCGGCGGCGTCAGCTACACCGTGGACACGCTGGAGCGGTTGGTGGAGGCGGAACCCGAAACGGCCTGGATCTGGCTCATGGGCAGCGATCAGCTGCCTGGTCTGCCGGGCTGGCGTCGGCTGTCGCGCATCCTGGAGCTGGCCTCTTTGGGCATCGCTTCCCGCCCAGGCTTTGCTCTGGAAGTGCCTGCGCCCCTGGCGGATCGTCTGGAGGCCCACTGGGCGGGCGTTCCAGGCCAGCTGGTGCCTCTTCCCGGCACCGACCTTGACTTCGCATCCTCCGTGCTCCGGCATTCGCTGGAAGGCGGAAACACTCCCGAAGGAATCCCGATTCAAGTTCAGGACGTCATTCGGCGAGAATCTCTCTACCGTGGATCTTCGAAACAGGAGCTTGAATGACATTGGATGATCGGCTCGCAAGCGTGGTGGAAGCCGCACGCTCCAAGAAAGCCTTCCGCATCCGCATGGTGGACGTGAGCGGCGTCGCCAGTTTCACCGACACCTTCGCCTTCATGAGCGGGGGCAGCGACCGGCAGAACCGTGCCATCGCAGAGGCGGTCGAGGACCAGCTTCGTCTTAAGGGCGAGCGTCCCCTCAGTTCCGAGGGCGATAAGAACGGTTCTTGGATCCTGCTCGACTACGGCGATCTGATCGTCCACGTCATGGACGAGGAAACGCGCGCCTACTACAACTTGGAAGGCCTCTGGAACCAGGGACGGGAACTCGAGCTGCCCGCCGAAGAGACTCCTGCTCGCTGATTCCATCCGGACGAGGACACCATGCACGGTCAGCACACCGCTTTCGAGTCCATGGTCGCGCGTCTGCGCGTCGCCGCCGAGCTCTATGGGCTCGAGGACACCCTCTTCAAGGTCTACATGTCGCCCATGCGCGAGGTGGCGGTGAGCCTCCCCGTCCACATGGATGACGGCAACTGGGAAGTCTTCACCGGCTACCGGGTGCAGCACAACACCGCCCGCGGGCCCGCGAAGGGCGGCATCCGCTACGATCCCAACGCCACGTTGGACGAGATCAAGGCGGGCGCGGCCTGGAACACCTGGAAATGCGCCGTGGTGGATGTGCCCTTTGGCGGCGCCAAGGGCGGCGTGGTGTGCGATCCCCTCAAGATGAGCATGGGTGAGCTGGAGCGGCTGACCCGCCGCTACACCGCCGAGATCATGGACCTGCTCGGTCCCGACCGAGACATCCCCGGCATCGACATGGGCACCAACGGCCAGACCATGGCCTGGGTGCTCGATACCTACGCCATGCATGCCCGCAAGCGCGAGAACGCGGTGGTCACGGGCAAGCCCGTGGGCGTAGGCGGCAGCCTGGGCCGGACCGAAGCGACCGGTCGCGGTGTCCTGATCGTGGCGCGCGAAGCCATGCAGCGTCTCGGGAAGCCTCTCGCCGGGGCGACCTTCGCCGTTCAGGGCTTCGGCAATGTGGGCAGCCAGAGTGCGCGCCTGCTGCACGAGGCAGGTGCCCGCATGGTGGCCGTTTCCGATCGTCATGGCGCGGTGCGCAATGACCGCGGGCTCGATGTCCATGCGCTCATCAAACACCACGCGGAAGCCCGCACCGTGAGCGGTTTCAAGGGTGGCGAGGCGATGGATCCTGCGGATCTGTTGATCATGCCGGTGGACATCCTCGTGCCTGCGGCCTGCGAAGGCCAGATCACCGAGGACAACGCCGCCAAGGTCCGCGCCCGGGTCATCGTGGAGGGCGCCAACGGCCCCACGACGCCCGAGGCCGATCCCATCCTGCTCTCCAACGGCGTGCTCGTGGTGCCGGACATCCTGGCGAATGCGGGCGGTGTCACCGTCAGCTACTTCGAGTGGGTGCAGAACCGCATCGGCTACTACTGGCGCGAGCGCGAAGTGAACGAGCGTCTCGTGGAGTACATGACCCACGCCTTCCAGGCCGTGTTCAACACGACGGACAAGTACAAGACCAATCCCCGCATCGGCGCCTATCTGCTGGGCCTCGAGCGGGTCAGCCAGGCGATGCACTATCGCGGGTTCTACGCGTAGGATTCCGGCCCGTAACGAAGAAGCGGCGCCCTTCGGCGCCGCTTCTTCAATACAGGAGCAGGACCTCAGTCGCCCATGATGCTGAAGCCCCCGTCCACGTAGAGCACCTGCCCGGTGATGCCGCGGCTCTGGTCGTTCAGCAGGAAGTAGGCGGCGTCCGCGACCTCGGCGGATTCGACATCCCGATGGAGGGGTGCGCGGTTGCGATGGATGCGCTGCTTGGACCCGAAGCCGGCGATGCCCGAGGCTGCGAGGGTCTTGATGGGGCCCGCGGAAACGGCATTCACGCGGATGTTCTGCTCGCCCAGATCGTAGGCGAGGTAGCGCACGCTTGCCTCGAGGCTGGCCTTGGCGACGCCCATGACGTTGTAGTGGGGGACCACGCGCTCCGCGCCAAGGTAGCTCAAGGTCACGATGGTGCCGCCGTCCGTCATCAGAGGGCGCGCGGCGTGAGCTAGGGCCGTCAGAGAGTAGGCGCTGATGTCATGGGCGATGCGGAAATCCTCGCGGCTGGTGTCGACAAAGGCGCCATCGAGCGCCGCACGGGGCGCGAAGGCCACGCTGTGGACGACGAAATCGAGCTTGCCCCACGTGTGGTAGAGCTTGTCGAAGGCGACCACGATGTCGCGATCCGATGTGACATCCAGCGGCAGCAGCATGGGGTTGCCGATTTCCGGTGCGAGTTCGCGCAGGTTCTTGGCCATGCGGTCGTTCTGGTAGGTCAGGGCGATCTCCGCGCCCTCGGCGTGCAGCTTCTGGGCGATCGCCCAGGCGAGCGACCATTTATTGGCGACGCCCGCAATCAGCCCGCGTTTGCCCTTCATATCCATATCCACCTCGCAGGCCACCAGGGGCCAACCCGCGTTGGATGCCCTGATATCCTCAGGCGTGCCTGCCATGCGACGCCTCCTGCCCATCCTTCTCCCCTGCTGCGTTCTGGTCGCCCAGAACGCCTACCAGCCACGGGTGGATCTGGATGCGGGGCGCTACCTCAAGGCCCTCTGGGATGCCGAGGCTCGGCTGAGCGCGAACGGAAACGATGCCCTGGCCTGGGCCGCCAAATCCCAGGCCCTCGCCGCGCTGGTGCGCCTCGACGAAGCCGGAAGGGCTGCGGATCGAGCCGTGCAGCTGCAACCAGGATTGGCGGACGCCCTCCTCGCAAGGGGCATGGTACGCGCCGGCCAGGCGATCCAGCAGCGCAGCCTCGGCAGCTTCGGGCTCGTGCGTTCGGCCCTCAAGGACCTCAAGGATGCCGTCCAGGCCGACAGCACCCTCGTTTCCGGATGGTTCGCCCTGGGGATGGCCTACCAGCAGCTCCCCGGAATCCTGGGCGGCTCAATCAAGAAAGCACTCCAGTGCGCGGACCAGTTGCGTCGCGTGAATGGCCCCCGAGGGGATTTGTTGGCGGGAACCATCCTGACCAACGAAAAGAAGTTCGGAGAAGCGGAACCCTACCTCCGGCGCGCTATCGCAGGTGGCTGGAATGATGGCCAGGTGGTCTACGGCTACCTGGAAGTGCTCGGGAGCCGCGAAACCCGCGAGCACCTCGGCGAAGAGGGACAAAACCGGCGCCTGGCGACAGAGGCCGCCCGCCTGTTGCCCCTCGTGAAAGGCAAAGCCCGCGCCCTCCAGGCCGTATCAGACGCGTTCCTGGATGCCGATCAGCCGGAACAGGCCTGGAAGGTGGCAAAGGAAGGGCTACCAGGTTGCGACGCACTGAGCCTGCTGCGGTTCCAGATGGGAAAGGTGGCCGCACGGGCGGGGATTCATAGGGAAGAAGGGCTGGCGGCGCTGGACGCGTGTCTGAAAGAAAGTCTGGAAGGTGGGGTTGGCGGATACCAGAACGTGCATTGGCGGAGGGCGCAGGTGCTTAACGCGCTCGGGCGAACTCAGGAGGCGAGAGGTGCCGCGCAGGAGGCCCTGAGGATCGATTCGAATCACCCTGGAGTAAGGCGGTTCTTGAAAGAACTGGGTGAAATAGGGGCAGCGTGAAGTGCTTCTGTTGTTCTCAGGTGAAGCGTGGTTCACGACCCAGTCCCGGTGAGTGGTCGAAGAATCCAGCAGTAGTCATTAGTACCAATTTAAGAACAACTCATGCCTTGCTGGTGGGAGATTCGGTTCCGCGTTCACGGTTGGTCCAAGCCATGTCAGCCTGATCTTTTCGGCCCCTGACGCCTCAAAGGCATGAAGCCCTCTTTTCAGCACGATTGGACCCGTCGGTTGCGCCTTGCCGTTCAGAAGGATCAGAGCTGTTGCGGAGGCATTCTCGAAGGCAAGCATATAGCGCCCTTCGGCCAACGCTTCGTAACTGAAGTTGCCGACCTCGCGCTCGAATCCCAGCACGGCAATGTCGATGCCCAAGGGGCGATAATGACTGCGGATGAAGGCCCAGTCAGATTCCGGAAGCCATTTCGTTCGGTAGCTGGTGAGGATAACGGGAGTCTCAACCCGGGCGAGCTGAAGGCGCAAGGGCTCAAAACCTTCGTGGAATGCCTGGACCGTGAAACCGTGGAGCAGCCACGTGCGGCTCACGGGATCTCGCGTGGGGACAAGGCCTGAGCCGTCGAAGACATGGTGAAGGGCCGGGTCGGTGAGGCGCTCCGTGAGGTTCATCAGGGTCTGCTGTCGTGCGTTGGTGTGGTTCAGGTGTCGCTCCGTGGCCGCCCACCAGGTCCAAAGGTGGGTGCCAAGCAGGATAGGTAGGGCCAGCCAGAGGAGGCCGGAGGCCTTCATCGCGTCGATGGCGCTGGATCCTAGGCGGAGGACGGCGATCAGAGCCATCGGGATGAGTAGGACGAGGTTATATGGATAGGGCGTCGGATTCGCGAGTAGCACGCCAAAGCAAACGCAGAGGAGGAGCCACTCGGGCTGCTGGTCCAGGGTCTCAAGAAGGGAATGCATGCCTCGAGAATGGAGACGGATAAGGGGCGTCACCAGCACTGCAAGTCCACCCATGGCAAGGAGGGGCGCTTCCTGGAGGGCTCGCGACAGCGCCAGCCAGGGGGGGAATCGGGTGACCGTGCTGGTAATGGCGACGAGGCTGGTGGTATTCGAGGACACTGCTGAGAGGTTTCCAGCCATGGCGTGTACAAGGATTGCGGCACCCACACCGACAAGTAGACCCAATCCTAAGTACAGGGCAGGGCGGGCCGCCGAGCGCCAGTCGCTTCGAACCCACCAGAACCCCGCGGCGAGGAGGGGGAGGACATATAGGAAGGCCTTAAATGCAAGAAACTGACTAAGAGCAGCGAGGATCCCAGCCCAGAACGGCCAATACCGGACTCGGGTCTCTGAGGGGCGGACCAGCAGCCAAAGACCCAGGATGGTCATTAGGAGCAGGTTGTCGTGGCGGATCTCGAATCCGTAGTCCCAGAGAGGGGCCACCGTGGCGGCGAGAAGGAGGATCGCCAGGCCTTCAGGCGTCCGCAAGCGAGCCCCTGCCGCCTTGGCGGTGAGCGCGATATTGATCCAGAAGATCCCGACGAAGACCAACCGAAATGAACTAAAAACGGTGGCAGCGTCTCCGGCTAGTTTGGCCAGCCAGCTCAAGGGACCAAGTAGCCAAATCGGTTCTGTTAGCGTGAGGGCGTGCTTCCCGGTCCCCATCAGTCGGGCCTGCATGGCCCACTGTGCCTCGTCTACCTGAATGATGCGTTCTAGGCAGAGATAGATGCTGAAGAAGGCCAACAGGGTGAGAGCTGATGCGAGCAAGGCGAGCTTGGCGGTGCGAGTCATGCGTCCATTGTGCCTCGAAGCGGGGGCGGGGTGAGGTCATCGAGTTCGGTAAGCTCTACGGGGCAGTATCTAGGCGCTCTTAAGGCGAATGGGGGACATGGAGGCACCAATGGTTGGCCAACGCCGAAGCCCTCCAGCCTGTCGGTGCCTCTCATTTGAGAGGGTGGCGTGTGCTGAGGTGTCGTGAAGCGATGTCCATGGGTTTCGATTGGTGACGTCAAAGCGTGATTCAGGTTGTGGGCTGGCGTCTCGTGGGCGAACGTGCAAGTTGCCGACAATAGCCATCGCCGCTTTGGGGCAGACCATAGCGGGCGGGGCTCCCCTGGTATGCTCGGGTATGCTCACAGCACCTCGATATGGATCCGCCCTCCATTCCGACCTGAATAACCTCGGCTGTGGCGTGGTGCTTCGATAACCATGAAAAAACACATAAAATCAATTCTCAAATGATTCTCGACCGCTGGGTACGGGTTGGATTCTTGCGAGCTCTCTGGGGCGAAGCCGCTATGTCGGTGCCTATCTGTGGAAAGCGGGTCTCAAGCGCCATTCGGACATCTTTTCAATATCCGGCGGTTCGTGGGCGGGGTTGGTCGCTCCCTCGGCGCTTGTTCCACTTCTCCTGCAGCATCTGGGGATTGAACGGTGCGCCTGTCCCGGAGCAGGGAATCTGGGCGGCCGCTGGGGCCAATACTTGGAACTCGGATCCAGAACCGCCAGGAACTTCCTGCGTCGCATCCGAAGGGGCTGCCTCCACCCGGTCTCCATTCAGGCTCTCCGCCGAGTCCGTACCTGCGAGCTTTCAGGAGCCGCCTCCAAACCGAACGCCGCGATGCCTGCTGTATAAATAAAACATAAAGAGAAGTCTGCCATGACACAAAGACGTTTAATAAGTGTGACCGCCAGTTGTTTCAACGAAGATGAAAATGTTGTAGCGCTTTATGAGCGCATCCGGGCTGTCTTTGAACAGGAACCGAATTACGACTTCGAACTGATCCTCATCGACAACCACTCTGCCGATCAGACGGTGGCGCGGATCAAGACCCTCATCGAGGCGGACCCTCGCGTTCGGCTGATCGTGAACGCCCGCAATTTCGGCCATATTCGTTCCCCGTACCACGCCTTCTTGCAGGCCACGGGTGATGCTGTCGTTACGATGGCATCCGATCTCCAGGACCCACCCGAACTGATTGCTGATTTCCTACGTAAGTGGGAGGCGGGTTTTAAGATCTCCGTAGGGGTAAAGCATCAGAGTCGGGAGAGCCGTCCCATGTGGGCAATCCGCCGGGCCTATTATTCTTTGCTCTACAAAATTGCGGATATTCATGTGATCCAGGACTTTACGGGTTTTGGGCTCTACGACCGAGCGGTAGTGGATGAATTTCGCAAGCTGGAAGATCCTTATCCCTATTTCAGGGGCATCATTTCCGAGATTGGCTTCGATCGAGCGGAGGTGCCGTTTGTCCAGCCGCTGAGGGAGCGTGGCATCACGAAGAACAACTTCTACACGCTCTATGACATGGCGATGCTTGGCATCACCAACCACAGCAAGGTGCCGCTTCGACTTGCCACCATGGGGGGGTTTGCCCTGGCTTTTCTAAGCCTGGTTGTTAGCTTCCTCTATATTGGCCTCAAGCTCATCTTCTGGAACCAATTCTCGCTAGGCCTCGCGCCTCTGGTCATCGGCGTCTTCTTCTTTGGATCCATCCAGCTCTTCTTCATCGGCCTTCTTGGCGAATATGTCCTCGCCATCCACACACAGGTCATGAAACGGCCCCATGTGGTGGAGCAGGAGCGGGTGAACCTGCCCAAGACGAATCCAACGGATGGCCATGTCTGACCGAAGTCTGGGTCACTTTCCTGGGCACCCCGCCGGAATCTGGTGGCGGTTGCCCAAGGGCCTGGAACCGATCGCGGAAGGCGGGCTGCGGCTGACCAGCCCGCAACCTATCGGGAAAGATTCGCTGCCATGGATGACAGTTGTCACCGTCACCCTCAACGCTCTGGAAGGCCTCCGGAAAACGCGTGCTTCGATCTTGGCCTTGGGGGGGGGGGCGGTTGAGCACGTGGTGGTCGACGGTGTCTCCACAGATGGCACCCTGTCCTACCTCCGAGAAGAGGGCACCACGATCGATTACTGGGTCTCTGCGAAGGACCTGGGAATTTACGATGCCATGAACCGTGGCATCCATCTCGCCCGAGGCACCTGGGTGATGTTCATCAATGCGGGAGACACCCTGGAACCATCTATCCAGCGCCTTCAGGATTTCGACCCCTCGCAGTTTGCACTGGTGCAGGGATGGACGCGGATCGCAGGCACCTTTCCCCCACGAATTCTGAAGGGAAGGATCGCGAATGCTCGATCCTGGTTAGTTCGTCATCAGGTGTGCCACCAAGCCTTGGCATTCAATGGAAAGGATCTCCGGCTATACCGATCCGATTATTTGATCCTCGCCGACAGGGTCATGGTCCACGAAGTTCTGTCCAACAGTCCCAGAGCGGTTGCCCAACTGGCACAAGTTGTCTGCACCTATGAAGGGGGAGGACTAAGCCATCAGCGGTACGGTTTGCTGACCCGCGAGTGGGTGCGCTTTGCCGTGTCGGTTCGCAGCCCTCTGGGGTTTCTCAGCGCTCTGGGTGGATACGTTACTGAGATGCTTTTCCGAACCGTGGAAAGTACGCGACTGTACCGGAACTACCGTAACCTCAGATCCCGACTCTCCCGCTCCAAGGGGCGACTGTGATCCCGATAGGCACCCATATCCAGATTCTGCTTGGCACCTACAACGAAGGCCGCTATGTGGATGAATTCTTCGAGTCGCTGTGTGCCCAGACATGCACAGAGTGGCAGATTATTGCTCGGGATGACGGGTCAAGGGATGACACCTGCGAACGCCTCGCGTCCTGGCAGTCCAAGCTTGGAGACCGGATGCTCATACTTCCGGACTCGGGTCGATCAAACCTCGGGGTTGCTGGGAACTTCACCCGCCTGCTGAAAGCAAGCACAGCGGAATATGTCATGTTCGCCAACCCTGATGATGTTTGGTATGCCGACAAGATCCAGCGAACGCTCAGAAAACTTCAAGAACTAGAGAACAACTCATTGCCTGGCTTGCCCTGTGTGGTTCACACGAATATGAAAGTTGTGGATTCAGAACTCAAGCTCATCGCCAATTCGATGTGGGCGTTCCAGGGCATCGTGCCGCGTCGCTCCACGACCTTTGCAAGCACTTGCATCGAAAATACTATGAATGCGTGCACCATAATGATGAACCGAACTTTGGTCAATCTTGTCGATTCGATCCCAGATGCCTCACATAATGAAGATTGGTGGGTGTGCATGGTTGCCAAGGCATTTGGGCAGGTGGCCTGGTTGGATGAACCAACTATGTTTTGGCGGCGGCATGGCTCGAATGACAGTCAAGCAAGCTCATTGAGAAATGCGATTCAGCTTTTCGCCGTGTCCCCAGCCAATGGAAGGGCAAGAATTCACCATATCATCCAGGCTAACATGCCTCGCGTGCAGGCATTTTTGGAAAGATACGGGCCATGTTTGAGCGAGCGCCATCGTTCTGTGTGCGAGGCGTTTCTTGATTTGCTGCAGATGGGTCCAGTATCGCGCAGGTTTGCAATCCTGAAATATAGGTTCTTCTTTGGATCAATAGCGAGAACCCTGGGGGTATTGCTCCTGATTTAGCTATTCCTCTCAGGGAGGCAGAATGGATCGTTCCGGCACGTGTGCTCAACGAGGTGTTATTGCTCGGAATAGCCTCATTGGCCTCTGCGCGGAGAGGTCGCGCAAAGAACGCAGTTGGATAGATCTGTTGCCGAAGGTTGGGGAGCTTCGGCCGCGAATTGCGTCGCGTGAATACGCTCAATCCACCTGCCAAAGAGTCCCAGGCAATTCAATCTGGCGATACAATTCCAGTCAGGCCACTCCAAATCAGGACATGCTCTAAACCGAGGAGCGATCCCGGAATGCAAGAGGCCCTCCGCGGGGCAGGATGGGCGGTGACGTGTGGGGCATTGGATACAAATGGTCAGGAACTGGATTCAAGGCCGCTCGGGAATGGTGAACCCATATGGCGCGAATGGCGCATTCTCCATCCTCGATACACGTACCCGGCGTCTGGCGGCCACTGCGGGCGCAAGTTATCTAGGCTATTTCAGTACCGGGATCGCAGCCCTTGTGAATATCCCACTGGCGCGCCAGCACCTCCCTCCTGAACTGTTCGGGGTCTGGATGATGCTCAGTGCACTCCTGAGCTTCATGGCCTTCGCCGATCTGGGTATCGCCAACGTTGTGCTGAATCGTACCACCCAGGCACAGGCTGCAGGCGATCGCCAGGAGTTGCAGCGAACACTGACCACCGGCTATGTATGCACCTTTGCGATTGGCGCGGCTTTATTCCTCGCCTGGAAGGCGTGGTCCGTCCTCGCCCCAGAGCCGACCTCTGTTGCTGGCACCATCTCGCCGATATCCCGCCCCGAAGTAATGGCAGCTCTTAATATATTTGTTTTGATCCTTGCCATTAGTATTCCTGCGAGCCTTATTCAGAGGGTTCAGTTGGGTATGCAGCAGGGTTATTGGAGTGGCATCGCACAAGGTTGTGGAGCGCTGCTAACATTAATAGCTGTGCCGATGACTCTTTGCTGTGGCGGTGGTATGGCTCATCTAATTATTGCAACATTGGGAGTCCAGGTCGGAATCAATCTCATCAATACAATTGCATGGCTTTGGCGTCACCGGCTATTGGAACTGGCGGTATGGCGGCACGGCTTCCAGCTTTCCCTTGCGCGCCGCTTGATTCAATCTGGTGCTCTCTTCTTCCTTCTACAGCTGTCCGCATCCCTTGCATTTCAATCAGACGCAATTGTCATCACGCAAGCGCGAGGTCAAGCCGCATATGGTGAATTTGCCACGGTCCAAAAGCTGTTCCTCATTGTCTCAGCATTGTTAAATGCGACGATCTTGGGACTCTGGCCTGCCTTCGGTGATGCCATCGCTCGTCGAGACATGGAATGGGTGAAGAAGGCTCTCCGCCGCGGTGTGGCATTAACAATCACCGTTTCAACATTTTCGGTGATTACTTTGGTCTTGGCGATGTCCTGGATTATGACCCATTGGATGAAGTCTCCCATCAATCCGCCACGAAACCTTCTCGTGCTGCTCGCAGTTTGGACCGTGGTCGATGCTGTTGGGGGCATCCTCGCAGCATTCATGAATGGGGCCAACATCTTGCGCCAACAAGTGGGCATTTCTACCGTCATGGCTTTAGCCGCGATCACTGGAAAGTGGCTCTTGGCGCCAGTGCTCGGTGCGACAGGTGCCGTGCTCGCAACTCTTCTTGCGTATTGCCTGATCTCATTGCCAGGTCAGGTCTATATTCTCAAGCGGGCACTTTCACCAAGAGGTTGAACCCATGAGCCAATACCAGATTCCCATCTACCAGCCTGATCTCGGCGGGAATGTGCGGGCATATGTCAACGAGTGTCTCGACACTTCGTGGATTTCTTCCCGTGGCCACTTCGTCATGGATTTTGAGTCACAGTTCGCAACTTATATTGATGTGAAACATGCCGCTTCCGTCTGTAATGGCACATTGGCTCTTCACTTGGCACTGCTTGCACTGGGCATCGGGCCTGGGGACGAGGTCATCGTGCCGACATTGACATACATTGCTTCAGCTAATGCCATCGCATACACTGGCGCGACGCCCGTATTTGTCGACTCAGTGCGCAGCACGTGGCAGATCGACCCCGAGGACGTACTAAGGCGAATCACGCCTCGCACTCGGGCGATCATGCCGGTCCACCTTTACGGGCAGGCCTGCGACATGGATGCTCTGATGGCCATCGCAACTGAACACCGGCTATTCGTTGTTGAGGATTGCGCCGAAGCCTTCGGCACTCTCTACAAAGGACGCCATGTTGGAACTTTTGGTGACATTTCTGCCTTCAGCTTCTTTGGAAATAAAACCATCACCACAGGTGAAGGTGGCATGGTCGTCTCCAACGACAAGACGCTGAATGAACGCGCCCGGCATTTGAAAGGTCAGGGATTGGCGGCTTACCGTGAGTATTGGCACGACGTCATCGGATACAACTACCGGATGACCAACATCCAGGCAGCGATCGGTCTTGCGCAGCTGGAACGCGCCGATGAGTTCATCTCCCGCAAAAGATCTCTGGCCGAGCGATATACAGCCAAGTTGCACGGCTTGCCCCTGGAGACGCATGCCGAGGTCTCAGAGACTAAGCATAGCTATTGGATGTATTCCATTCTTGTGGAACGGGCAGACCAGCGCGATGCTCTCCGTGCACACCTCTTGCAGGACGGTATTGAGACACGCCCAATATTTTACCCTCTCCACACCATGCCGATGTACGCCAAGAATTTCCGAAAGCATCCCGTGGCAGAGGACTTGGCTTGGCGCGGAATCAGCCTTCCGAGTTGGCCCGGCCTCTCGCAAGAACAGGTCGAAGCGGTCATAGGTTCCATTCGAGGTTTTTATGGCAAATAAAAACGAGCTGTACATTATTGGGACACGGGGATTGGCCAAAGAAATTGCCTTACTTGCTCGCAGCATCGACCCGGGTGCCTCGATCTGGCCTTGTATCCATTATGTGGCCCAGGATGCTGCGGAGCTAGGCCAAGAGCGTCCATTCGGCCTAGTCGACACCCTGGATGATGCGCTGGCGGATCCGAAGACTAAAGCAGATGTCGCCATCGGCGTGGGACATCCATCCCTCCGTCGGCGCATCGCAATTTCGCTTCGCCAATACCCTCACCTCGGCTTCCCCAATTTGATCCACCCCCGCGTCGAAATCGATCCAACCCTAGTCAAACTCGGCATCGGGAATGCGATCACCCAAGGAGTCATTCTGACTTGCGATATCCAACTGGAGGATTTTAATCTCCTTAATTTGAATACAACGATTGGTCATGACTGTCGCGTGGGCTCATACAATGTGATTAATCCTGGGTGCAGTATATCTGGTAATGTTGTTATGGGGGATGCTTGTCTCATTGGGACTGGTGCCCGAATTCTCGAGGGGCGCCAAATCGCTGACGACACGACTCTCGGCGCCGGAGCGGTGCTGACTCGTACAATCATGGAGCCTGGCTGTACGTATGTTGGCATCCCTGCGCGCATTGTATCTTCATGACTGAGGATAAGCCCATGCCGTCTTGCATTGGATGGAGTGGGAAGCAAACACACCAATCACTCAAAATCGGACTGCTGGCAGAAGGCTTCACCGACTGGGGCGGTGGTATTGATTTCCTCCGTCTCGTGGCAGCATGCCTGAGGGCCGCAGCGCCTGCCGCTGAACTGCATGTCCTGGTCCCAATGTGCGGCCCGAGGACCGTTCTTAAGCGTCTACGCGATGCAATGAACCACTTTGCAGGCCGGTCCACTGCGAGTGTCTGGAAACCCAATCTGAACCACCTTGAGCTTGCCTTTGTTGGGACTGGGGCAACTCTGCATCTGATCGATCATGGGTCACGGGCTCTAAACGGCATGGCGCGAAGCCTTCATCTGGATGCAATGCTGCCATCCCTTATGCCTTTATCGAACTCGGGCACGCCCTGGGTCGGGTACATCTACGATTTCCAGCACAAGCATCTGCCACAGTTTTTCAGCCGCAGTGAACGTTACAAACGCAACAAAGCGTTTAGGCATATGCTGATGAGTGCTAATGCTGTGATTGTTAATTCCTGCGATGTTGTAAAGGATATTGAACAATTTTATCCTCAGCGCCGAGCTCGGATCTTTGCCATGCCATTCAGCCCCGCACCTAACATTGACGCATTTTCAGTTACGGCTGAAGAGGCTTGTCGCAGACATGCTGTATCTGGACCCTATTTCATTATTTGTAACCAGTTCTGGAAACACAAGGATCACGCCACTGCATTTAAGGCTTTTGGTCTGATCGCCAGGCAGCACCCCCAACTTTCCCTGGTCTGCACAGGTGCCCTCGATGACTACCGCTTTCCTGGTTACTTCGACCAACTGATGGAGCAGGCGCACCACGATGGAGTCTCGAATCGCATTCTCAGCCTGGGACTGATTCCTAAACCTGAACAGCTTGCTTTAATCCGTGGGGCGATTGCGTTAATACAGCCAACGTTGTTTGAGGGCGGCCCTGGAGGGGGAGCAGTATACGACGGGTTGGCCATGGGGCAGCGTTGTCTGGTTTCGGACATCCCAGTGAATCTCGAAATTGACGATACTCTGGTGACCTTTTTTAACGCTGGCTGTGTGAACGCACTTGCGGATCGTTTGGAAGCAACTTTGGCCCTTGCCCCGCTTTCGGCAAAGGATCAAGATCCAGCAGTGCTGATCGCTCGAGGTGCTTCGCGGCAAAGGCAGTGCGGCCAGATCCTATTGCAGGCGCTTCAGTATGTGGTTTCGCCGCAACCAAGTTCGTTCTAGACCCATATACCGGCGCCCTCCTGGGGTTCATGTCGAATGTTTGCTTCCGCTGGGAGCACCGGTTCGTTGGGTGCGGAGCGTTCGTGGTGCCCTGTTGCGTCAGAAATTTCCGGAGTATTGACGCAATCCGTCATGAGCTTGTGCCTGAGAGGGGAGTCTGGGAACTGGCCGGCGTTCTTAAACCTATCTTCTCGCGTCGTCGATACCCTGGCACGGAAATTGAAGTTTCCGCGATCTGCTCTATGCTCTTCCTTCTCATCCACCCTTCACTGGAGGCATCCCATGAAGAAGCAGTCCGGCTTTACCCTGATCGAGCTTCTGCTCGTTCTCGCCATCATCGGCATCATCAGCGCCATCGCCATCCCGGCCCTGCTCGGCCAGCGCTCCCGCGCCCGTGACAAGGCTGCCACCCAGAACATGACAGGTGTCGTCGGCGACCTGGTTGGCGCGTGGGACAAGGCGAAAGAGGCGGGCGGCAGCAGTACCTCCTGCAAGACCGCCATGGAAACGGTGCTCTCGCAGCTCAACCTCAAGGGCAACAAGAATCCTTGGAAGGGCGGCAATGCCTATAACCCGACCATTGGTGCGTCCTCGTCCGCCATCGGTGCCACGACGGGTTACGTGGAATTCGCCCTCGTGACTGGGGCCAGCCCGCTGCTGGTGGGTGCGGTCAAGGTCAAGAACAGCATCAACGGCTCCCTCGTTGTCCGCAAGAAGACCAACCTCGAATAGTCTTTCGATCGGTGCTGGCGAGGCTCCTTCGGGAGCCTCGCTGCTGTACGGGGAAGCGCTTCGGCCTTGCCGGAGGGCTTTCCGTGGATGAGTTCGGATACGGTGGAAGCATGCGCACACACATCTATCGGCGGTGGTGGGGACCTCTCGGGGCAGCGACCTTGATGGCGTTGCTCCTGGCCTTGGGTCTCAAGGCCTACTATTCCGGACAAGGGGTTGGCAACACGGCGCACATTGGCAGCGCAATGAAATACCCGATCCTGGCCCGATTTGCCCAGGGGTGGTTCCTCCAGGAGATCCTTCCCCTGTATGCCGTCACCGCGTATCTTCTCTGGCTCCCCGCCGCCGTCTTGGGTTCCCGTCTGCTTGGACCAGATTGGCGTGAGGTTTGGCGGGGCCGTACGGCGTTCTTGGGTGTCTTGGGGGGATTGCTCCTGCTCCACGCTTGGCTGTGGTGGAAGGTGCCAGGGGCCATGGCGGTCATCCCCGGCCTGAGTCACCTGCCCTTCTGGATGGGGTTGCCTCTACCCCTTCTCGCAGGTCTCGCGCTGCTTCGCGTCTGCTTCCCGGCGGGAAGGCGTGGCTGGGTCTTGGTGTTGACGACGGGACTCTGGGCAGTCCTGCTCGCCGAAGCTCCCCTTCGCCTTCGCGAACTGCAGACGGCCCGAAAGCCGGTCGGTGCCGGGCCGGTGGATATGGTCCTGCTGGCCCAGGATGGACTGCGTCTGGATACGGCGTACGAAGCGGGGCTCGACCAGTTCCAGGGCCAGCACGCTCAGGCCGGGTACACGCCGGTTTGTGGCACGCGCATGCTCTACAGCATCCTCTGGGGGGGGGATCCCCTCCGGTTCACGACCTCTCACATCATCCCCGATATCGAAGAGTTTGACCGTCAAGCCCCCTTCCACGTCGTGGAAGAGCTGGCTTCGAAGGGGCGCGCGATCCGCTTCTTCATCGATGACGGGGGAACGGTAGGCCTGATCGGCCCCCGCCGGGTCGGCTTCGATCGCATTCAGATGCCTGCCAACGGCTGGGAGAATTTCATCAATTCGAATCTCTCCGTCCATTTCCCGATCTTTGCTTCTTGGTTGGACGTGCTGAGGATCTTCCCGACAACGAATCCCTGGGCATCCATGGACCTCGGCCTGCGCCGGACCCTCGATGAAGGCCGGGGAGGCAAGGTTGTGATGTTCCATTCCTGCCTGGCCCATCAGCCGATCTTCCTGACGCGGGATGAACTCCGACAGTTGCCTCGTTGGTGGACGCTTTCCCCCAGGAAACTGGAACCCTTGTCTGCCCTGGACGATCTGGGTCGTGGTCGCGAAGACACCGATCCCCGGCGCAATCCGACCACTGCCTACCGCCTCCGTATGACCTCTGTCTTGCAGGCCTGGGCGCCGATCTGGAACAAGCTCGCGGAAGACCCTGACTACAAGAACGCCACTCGGATCTTTTTCTCCGATCACGGAGAGCGGTTCCTGCACCTGACGGAGCAGCTTCAGATCGCAGGGGTGCATGGGTACGACATCGATCCATGGCAGATGCAGGTGCCTTTCGTCCTCGCAGGGCCTGGAGCCGAGCCCGATCAGGCGCGCAAGCACCACATCTCCCTGCTCGGCCTGAGGCAGGCCCTGCACGACTATGCCGGTTCGGGTGCGCGGCCCACGATGGATGGCTTGGCGAAGGCCCCCATCCTGGCGCGCTGGAACCTGGCCCGTACCCCCATGGAAGAGGTTGACTCCGAGTTCTACAACGAGGATCCCAAGGCCATTCAGGAAATGTCATACATCGGTCCGGGTGGGCTGTGGTTGATGCGCTACAAGGTTCCGGTTTCCGAGCGGGGGCTCCATGCGGCTGTGGCCCGGATGGAAGCTGGCTTCTTTACGGTCTACCGTCCCCTGAAGAAGGGTGGCGCGCTCAAGACCCGCTACCGCGGTTACCAGTGGCTGGAAGATACGCCGGTGGACGAAGCCACCTACCGCAAGGTCAAGGGCGAGGTGGAAGTGGCGCTCGTGGATCAGGCAATCCGGTAGCCGACCGTGAAGATATCCTCCTCCCGCTTCCCCTTGCGGATCCTGGCCCCGGTCTGGGCCGGGATGCTCTTCTTGGTGCTTCTCGCTCTCGCGCTCTACGTGCGCGTGAAAGTAGACCAGGAGGGGATTTTCGGTTTCATCGGCGGGGCCATGGAAGCCGGCGGGCCGGTGAAGGGCTTTGCGCTCAGCTACGCCACGCGAGTCCTGCTCCCCGTCTACTTTGTGGCCTCGCTGGTCACCTTTGGCCTGACATGGGCTTGGGGGAGCCTCTGGGATCCCGAATGGCGCGTCCGCTGGACCGGGAAGCAGGCTTTCCTCCTGACCTTGGCCGCCCTGCTGGGAATGCATACGCTGCTCTGGTGGCAGGTGCCGACGGCCCTGGCCGCACTGCCTGGGCTGCGTCTCATTCCGTTCTGGATCCTCCTGCCCGGGCTGACGGCGGTCTCTGTGGCGCTTCCGGCCTGGCTCGTCTTTCGCCGCGTCCTGACTCCATACCGGAAGGCGGCCACGGTGGTGGGCTGGCTGGGGCTCTGGGCCCTGTTGCCCCTGCTGCCTGGGTGGACAGGCGGATTGAAGGCCGAGGCCCGGGGGGGGGATGCCCCTTGTGCGTTCCTGATGGTGGGCTTGGACGGCCTCCGGCAGGACACCTTCCACGAGAACCGTGCCGGCTTCCGAGGGCGGACGTACCCGAACGCCTACACTCCCATTCCGGCGACTCGCCTGCTCTATCACATCCTGTGGGGGGGCGATCCGCTCTATTACACCGTGGGCCACGCGCCTCCCTCACTCGAGGAATTCCAGGGCGGCGGGCGCCTGAAGCTCCTGGAGATGGCCGCCAAGGCCGGTTGGAAACCGCGGTTCTACATCGACGACGGGGGGACGATTGGACTGGCGGGCCGCCAGGTGGCCTTTGACGATGTGCTGATGCCCGCCAAGGGGTGGGAGAACTTCGTGAACTCCAACCTGGCGGTGGGATTTCCCCTCTATGCCGCCTGGGAGAACGTCTTCAAGCCCTTCCCAACCACCAATCCATGGGCGCCCTTGGATGCGGGGCTACGAGAGGCGCTCCGCCTGGGGCGTGGATCCCGCTGGGTGATGTTCCACTCCTGCCTCGTCCACCAGCCCATCTACCTCAAATGGCATGAACTGAAGGCGATCCCTGGTTGGGCGCGGCTGAGCCCGGTGCGGTACCTCCCGCCCGCGAGCCTGGAGGATGCATCCAACCACCCCCATGCGCCGGATCCCCGCTGTGACCCTTTCGGGATCTACCGCATCCGCATGGGGGCGGTGCTGGACAGCTGGCGTCCCCTCTGGAACGCCCTGGCCCAGGATCCGACCTACGCTATGGCCACGCGGGTTCTCTTTTCCGACCATGGTGAACGCTTCTACGACCTGCCCAACGGCGGGCGGCTCCAGGGCGCTCACGGCTTCAACCTCGATCCCTTTGAGAGCCGGGTGGCCTTCCAAATGGATGGCCCGGGTTTCAAGGCGCAGGCAGATGGGACGGTGGATCCCGCCACCGTGAGTCTGCTCGGCCTGCGGGATGCGGTCTTGCACCAGCTGCTCACCGGGCAGGCTCCGGATGCCACATGGCTGGCGGCTCAGCACCCGAAGGCGCCCCTGCGGTATCACACCCTGGACACCGCCATGTTTGAGAAGCCCGAGGCGGCCTATCGCGTGGCCGACTTGCTGGAACTCGCCATGTCCACGAGCATCGCTCCCGATGGTCTCTGGTTCACGCAGTACTCCCAGCCCCTTTCGGAGCGGGCCAAACACGTGAGCGTGGCGTTCGGGGTGGGCAGCCGCCTCACCGTTTACCGCCCCCTGAAAGAGGGCGGGGCTCACGAGATCATCTACGAGGGCCTGAAGCGCGTCTCACTCAAGGCCATCGACCAAACCACCTATGAGCGGCGAAAGGCGGAAGCTGAGGCTGCCCTGGTTCGTGTGGCGGAATAGCCTGTGGAGCTACTTGGTCCAGACGCTTCCGCTCTGGTTCAGGGTCATGAGGGTCGGAGCTCCACTCTTTGAAGGGTCCGCCACGGTGATGACGTAGGTGATGCCCGTGGATCCGATGGCGAGGGTGTAATTCATTTGGCTGTTGCCCTTCGGGGTGAAGGAGGGCAGGAAGCTCGCGGGAGCTGTGGTGGCGCCGGTTTTGCTGGTCCAGGTGTAGCTCTTGCTGGCCGACCCATAGACGCCGATGTCCGCCCGTCGGGACTCCAGTTGCATGGCCATGACCTGGGCGTTGGCTTTGGCGTCGCCGATCATCCGGGCCCGCTGGCGCTGCCCCATGAAGGAGGGGATGGCGATCATGGAGATGATGCCAATCAGCCCCAGGACGAGCAGGAGCTCGATGAGGGAAAAGCCGTTCCTGCGAATTCGGGCCATGGGAAACCTCCGCGGCGATGCATCAAAGTGTATGCCGACTGCGGCGGCGGGCCGCTACAAGTCTGCGAGGTGCTCCCAGGCCACATGGTAATGGCCGGTGATGGCCTCCCGCTCGGCGCGTTCCTGCTCGGCGATGCTGGTGTAGGGATGAAGGAAGACCACGCGACGCACGCCCCGACGCACCAGGGCGCGGGTGCAGGTGAGGCAGGGCTCGTGGGTGACGTAGGCGGTGGCGACCGGACCATCGCAGAAGCTCAGGGCGTTCTCTTCAGCATGGCTGGTGTGCAGGCAGCGCGTGGCGGGACCGCAGGTCTCCGGTGTGCAGTGGGGCATGCCCGGCAGGGCGCCATTGAAGCCCGCTGCGGCGACGCCCCCATCGGGGCGGAGCAGGATGGCGCCCACCTTCAGGCGGCAGCAGGTTCCCAGGCGGCTGATCTCCTGGGCCATACGCAGGAAGACCTGGTCCTTGAGGTGGGAGCGCTCGTGGGCATGGGCCATGGGGCCTCCTAGCGGGGAGAAACGACCTCGTACTGGATGCTCTCCACGGCGCCTTCGGTACGCTCGGCCCAGACGATGTGAAGGCCCAGGACGCGGGCCAGCTGATGCACGCCTTCCTTGGTCTCCGGACCCAGGGCGCCTCGCATCTCGGCGTGGAGCGTGATCCGGATGGTGTGCCCCTTGAGGCGTTCGCCCAGACGGGCCAGCTCCCGATAGATGGACAGGACGAGGGTGTCCGGGCTGAGGCGGCGCCCGACGCCGTCACAGTGGGGGCAGGGCTGGGTGAGCAGCCGATCCAGGCTCGGGCCGGTGCGCTTGCGGGTCATCTCCACCAAGCCGAACTCGGAGAGGTTCACGGCCCGGGCGTGGTTCCGATCACGCTTGAGCTCCTCCTGGAGCTTGGCCATGACTTCCTCTCGGTGGGCGAGGTCGGTCATGTCGATGAAGTCGATGACGATGATGCCGCCGAGGTTGCGCAGGCGGAGCTGCCGCACGATCTCCGGTGCCGCCTCCAGGTTCGTGACGTAGACCGTCTCCTCGAGATCCTTCTTCCCGACGAACTTACCGGTGTTGACGTCCACGCTCACCAGGGCTTCGGTCTGGTTGATGATGATGGAGCCGCCATGCCGCAGAAAGACCTTCGGGTGGCGCGCCGCCTCGATCTCCTTTTCGATCCCGAAGGCGTCGAAGATGGGCAGGTCCGACTGGAAGTGTTTGACGCGCCCGACCCATTCGGGGTGGAGGCGCTCGACAAAGGCCACCACCTCGCGATAAGTGTCCTCGCGGTCCACCCAGAAGCTGGCGACCTCCTCCCGGAACAGGTCCCGGAGCACCTTCTGGAGTAGGCCCAGGTCCTGCCAGACCAGGGCTGGGGCGGGCTGGTGCCGCTGGCGGGTCTGGACCTCCGCCCACACTTCCCGCAGGGAGGCGATGTCGCTTACGAGGTCCTCGTCCCGTTCGCCGATGGCGGCGGTACGCACGATGTAGCCCTCACCCGGCTGGGCGTGTCGCCGAATCAGCTCGCGCAGCCGGTCCCGCTCGGCGGGGTCCGTGATCTTGCGGCTGATGCCGACGTGCTCGATCCCAGGCATGAAGACGAGGAATCGGCCGGGAAAGCTGATGTGGCGGCTGAGGCGCGGCCCCTTGTTGCCGATGGGATCCTTCACCACCTGCACGAGGAGGTCCTCGCCTTCCCTGACCGGGGGCAGGGGGGCGGCGGAAGGGACTTCGAACGGGATGTTCTCCGCCTCATCCTCGGCCATGTCCTCATGGGGCAGGCGATGGGCCTCGGGTTCCTCCAGGTAGAGGAACCCATCCTTGGATCCGCCGATGGCGACGAAAGCGCTCTGCATGCCCTGGAGGAGCTTGGCCACCCGGCCTTTATAGACGTCCCCAACCTGGCTGACGTGGGCGGTTCGCTCGATGAAGAGTTCGCAGAGTTGCCCATTCTCCAGCAGGGCAATGCGGGTTTCCATGGGGGTCGCGTTGACCACCAGGGAACGTCGGACGTCCATGTTGTATCCCTCTTTCAGAAGGTGGCGGTCCGCCCGCGCGGAACCCCTGCGGCCCCCGCCCGTACCAGAACAGGGGTCATACCTTTTTTACCACCGCTTTCCCGTCAGGGGTGGGCGAAAGCGTCCTCGACCGCAGGAGTCCTCTCCTGGTGCGCCATCCGGGTGATGCGGTTGCGCTCGTCCACGAAGACCACCTTGGGCTCGTAGGCGCGGGCCTCTTCCGCCGTCATCCAGCCGTACGAGGCCAGGATCACGAGATCCCCGGCCTGCACGAGGTGGGCAGCGGCGCCGTTGATGCCCACTTCCCGCGAGCCCCGGATGCCCGGGATCACGTAGGTGGAGAGGCGGCTGCCGTTGGTGACGTCGTAGATGTCGATCTTCTCGTTCTCCATGAACCCGGCGGCCTCGATGAGGTCCGGATCCAGGGTGATGGAACCGACGTAGTCCAGGTCGGCACGGGTGACCGTGGCCCGGTGGATCTTGCCAAGCAGGAAGTGACGCAGCATGGGATCTCCTGGTCCGGGCTCTGGTGCGAGTCCCGGCCGTCCCATAGGATGCGTGGCCAGCCCCTTCCTGTCCAGCCTTGGACGGACCTAATCGGCCTTCACAGGGAAGGCCTTGAAGCCTCTGGCTTTGAGCCGTTCCGCCATCGCATCCGTGGCTTCCTTGGTGCCCTGCTTCGAGAGGCGGACCTTGAAAGTGCCCTTGTCTTCCGAAATGCGGGCGACGAAACCGGCGGAGGTGGCCCGGGCTGCGATTCGCTTGGCTTCCCCCTGATCCGTGGTGGCCACCAGCTGCACAGTCCACTTGGCCTTGGCGTCCTTTTCCGCGGGCTTGGCGGTCGAAGCCGGAGCTTCTGGCTTCAGTGGTTCGGTCTTGGGGGCTTCAGGGACTGCCGGAGGAGCCACCGGAGCGGGCATGGGCTTCCCGCCGCCCACGGCTTCCAGCTGGCGGATCTGCTCCGCCAGGGGGATGGGCATGCTGGACAATTCCTCACCTGCGCCGGAGGGCGACCCCTTGCGCAGGGCCGCACTCTGCTTGCCCACTTGAACACCTAGCACGTAGCTCAGCGTGAGCAGACCGACGCCGACCCCCGTCACCACCAGCAGGGTGGGGCGGGTGATGCTCATGGATTGGACATCGCGATCGGCCATATCCGCATGGTACCCAGGATGGGCGTCACGCGGGCGGGGCCCTTCTCACCCAACTTCCGTAGGCCCAGTTCGTCGGCCCCTTTGTTCGGGACGCGGTACCATGGGTCTCCAACCGGACGCCGACGCCATGCACGCTGATCCAGTCTCCCCCTTCCTGTCTGTCCTCCTTCTGCTCCTGGTGGGGCTGGTGGTGGGCGGCATCATCCTCATCACGTCCGGTGTGGTGCTGCCGCGTCTGCTCAAGCCCAACAACCCGGTGCCGGAAAAACTCTCGGTCTACGAGTGCGGCGTGCCGCTGCTTCAGGACGATGCCCGGCGCCGCTATAGCGTGAAGTTTTACGTCGTGGCCGTGCTCTTCATCCTGTTCGACGTGGAAGCGGCGCTGCTGATGCCTTGGGCCGTGCAGTACAAGGCCAACCTCTGGACCTTCTGGGTGATGCTGAGCTTCTTCGCCACCCTGCTGGTGGGTTACATCTACGTATGGGGCAAGGGCGCCCTGGAATGGGAGCGCTGAGATGAGTGACCTCCGCCTGGACGACGCCGTCCTCACCACCCGCCTGGATGCCGTCGCCAACTGGGCCCGCAAGAACAGCCTCTGGCCCATGCCCTTCGGCACCGCGTGCTGCGCTATCGAGTTCATGAGCATGGCGGCCTCCCGCTTCGATCTGGCGCGCTTCGGCGCCGAGGCCATGCGCTTCAGCCCGCGCCAGGCGGACATGCTCATGGTGCTCGGCACCATCACCAACAAGCAGGCCCCGGTGCTGCGCCAGATCTACGCCCAGATGACCGAACCCAAGTGGGTGCTCAGCATGGGCGTCTGCGCGAGTTCCGGCGGCATGTACCGCACCTATTCGACGCTTCAGGGCGTGGATCGCGTCATCCCGGTGGATGTCTACGTTCCGGGCTGCCCGCCGCGGCCTGAGACCATGCTCTACGCGATCATGAAGCTCCAAGAGAAGATCACCACCGAGAGCCTCAAGCAGCGCAAGGAGCATATCGACCGCTTCTACGCGAGCTTCGAGCGCCAGCAGGCACTGGAGAAGGCCAAGGGGCTCACGCCGCACCAGGCGGTGCGGGAGATGGTGCTGGCGGCGGGCGACCGCGGCGAGCAGCGGATCTGGTAGGGAAGGAAAGCCATGATCATCGTACGGATCGAGGAACGGATGCCCGGTGCGGTGCTGGATCAGCACGCGTTCCGGGGTGATGTGACGGTGGTGGTGCCGTCGTCACGGATGAAGGAGCTGGCCCAGGTGCTCTTCGAGGAGGGCTTCCAGCAGCTGTTGGATGTCACGGCGGTCGACTGGCCGGAGCGGGAGCCTCGCTTCGATGTGGTCTACCACTTCCTTAACCTGCTCAGTCAGGATCGCCTGAGGGTGAAGCTCCGCGTGGCGGACGGCGAGGCGGTCCCGAGCCTGGTGCCCCACTTCAAGAGCGCCGACTGGAGTGAGCGGGAGGTCTTCGACCTCTTCGGCATCCGCTTCGAGGGCCATCCCGACCTGCGGCGGCTGCTTATGTGGGACGACTTCCAGGGGCACCCGCTCCGCAAGGACTTCCCCCTGGATGGCGGCGACACGTTCTGCAACTCCGACACCGGCACCAGCTATGCGGGACAGGCCCGCACGCTGAATCCCTGAGGCCGCCATGACGACCATGACCGCCACCAACACGACCCAGCAGATCGGCGAGCGGATGATCGTGAACATGGGGCCCAGCCACCCCGTGACCCACGGCACCCTGCGCCTCATCCTCGAACTCGACGGCGAGCTGGTGGCGAAAGCCACCCCCGAGATCGGCTACCTCCACCGGGGTGTGGAGAAGCTTGGCGAGAGCCTCTCGTACGGCCAGTTCATCCCCCTCACGGACCGCCTCAACTACTGCTCCTCCATGATGAACAACGTGGGCTATGCCCAGGCGGTGGAGAAGCTGCTCGACGTGAAGATCCCCCGCCGTGCGGAGCAGATCCGCGTGATCGTGAGCGAGCTGGCCCGCATCGGCGACCATCTCGTCTGCATCGGCATCAACGCCGTGGACCTCGGCGCCTTCAGTGCGTTCCTCTACCTCTTCAAGGAGCGCGAGACCATCTACGACCTCTTCGAGATGTCATCGGGTCAGCGTCTGCACACGAGCTTCACCCGCATCGGCGGCCTCTTCCGCGACATCCCTGAGGGCTTCGTGCCGCTCTGTCGCCAGTTCGTGGAGAGCTGCGAGCGCACCATCGACGAGATGGAAGCCCTGCTCACGAAGAATCCCATCTGGCACGATCGCACCAAGGGTGTCGGCAAGATCACGGCGGAGGATGCCATTGCCTGGGGCTACACCGGACCCTGCCTGCGTGCCGCGGGCGTCCCCCAGGATCTCCGTAAGGCCCAGCCGTACCTGGGCTACGAGGAATACACCTTCGACATTCCCGTCGGCACCTCCGGCGATGTGTTCGACCGCTATCTTGTGCGCGCCGAAGAGATGCGACAGTCCCTGTCCATCATCAGCCAGGCCCTCGACCGCCTCGAGCCCGGCCCAATCATCGTGGACGACTACAAGGTGGCCCTCCCGCCCAAGGAAAAGGTCTACACCCGCATGGAGAGCCTCATTCACCACTTCAAGCTGGTGATGCACGGCCTCGACACCCCCGTGGGTGAGATCTACAGCGCCACCGAAGCCGCCAACGGCGAACTGGGCTTCTACCTCGTGAGCGATGGCGGCAAGAGCCCCTACCGCATCCACGTCCGCCCCCCCTGCTTCCCCATCTTCAGCAGCTTCGACGAACAGGTGAAAGGCAGCCTGATCGCAGATGCCGTGGCAGTCCTTGGCGCGATGAATATCATCGCCGGAGAGTTGGACCGCTAACTCGCGCCAAGGACACTAGGCATTCGGTCGCGATGGCGATCCGACACGGCGAAGCCGTGGAGGAGCGGGACGGTTTGGCGGAAGCCAAACCGCCCGCAGGGCGCCGACCGCGTAGGTCGGCGTCAGAATCATCGCCGGAGAGTTGGACCGCTAACTCGCGCCAAGGACACTAGGCATTCGGTCGCGATGGCGATCCGACACGGCGAAGCCGTGGAGGAGCGGGACGGTTTGGCGGAAGCCAAACCGCCCGCAGGGCGCCGACCGCGTAGGTCGGCGTCAGAATCATCGCCGGAGAGTTGGACCGCTAACTCGCGCCAAGGACACTAGGCATTCGGCCGCGATGAGGCCGGAGCAGGAGCGGAGGCCAACCGTCCCGCGAAGCGGGATGGCCCACAGGGCGCCGCACAGGAGGTGCCGCGTCACGATACGACACGGCGAGCCGTGGAGGAGCTATGAACTTCCGCAGTACGCGCAGACGACCCAGCCCTGCTGGAGCGTCTTTCCGCATGCGGAGCACATGCGCCGCTGGGGCGTTCGGCAGTATGGGCAGAAGTGATATTCATGATTCAGCATCCGCCCGCAGCCCGGACAGCCCCGGGTGGCGAACTCCGAGACTTCCAGCACGCGGGACAGTTCTTCCAGGGTGGTCTGGCCGGTCCTGGCCTTGTCCAGACCGTCCTCGAGAATGTTGGACATCCCGCTTTCCTGGGCCGCAAGGCGTAAATCCTCCTCGCTTGCGCCTCGAAGGACGAGATCGCGGATGCGGGCATTGAGTTCCAGGACTTCAAAGACGCCCATTCGGCCCTTGTAGCCGAGGTCGTGGCACTTGGAGCACCCGAGTCCAGCCTTGAACGCGCCTCCTTCGACAGCGACGGGCGAAAGGCCGAGGGTCAGCAAGGTCTCATGGTCAGGCTGCAAGTCCACGGCGCAATGCGGGCAAATACGCCGCACGAGGCGCTGGGAAATGACGCCGCTGAGGACAGAAGCCACCATGTAGCGTGGGACCCCGATGTCGATGAGGCGGGTGATGGAACTGGTGGCGTCGTTGGTGTGCAGGGTGGAGAAGACAAGGTGTCCCGTCAGGGCCGCTCGGCAGGCGATCTCCGCCGTCTCTGCATCCCGGATCTCGCCGACCAGGATCACGTCCGGGTCCTGGCGCAGGATGGCGCGCAGGCCTCGGGCGAAGGTCAGGTCGATCTCGGCATGGACCTGCATCTGGTTCAGACCCGGGTAGTTGTACTCGATCGGGTCCTCGACCGTGACGATGTTCATGGCCCGGTTTCGGATCCGGTTGAGCATGCTGTAGAGGGTGGTCGTCTTACCGCTGCCCGTCGGCCCGGTCATGATGATCATCCCCATGTGTCGGTGGATCAGGCCCTCGATGATGTGCAGATCCCGCTTCGAAAAGCCGATGGAGTCGAGGCCGAAGTTGCCCTGGGACACGTCCAGGATGCGGATGACGGCCTTCTCGCCGCCGCGCAACGGGATGGTGGAGAGACGGAGATCCGCCTCGCGACCCTCGAGCTTCACGCGCACGGAACCATCCTGAGGCATCCGGCGCTCGGCAATATCCATCCGCCCAAGGATCTTCAGGCGTGAGATCAGCGCAGGGTGCAGATTGGCTGGGACCTGGAGCTGATCATGCAGGAGTCCGTCCAGGCGGAAGCGGACCGTGCCTTCCAGCTGGCCGGGTTCGATGTGGATGTCGCTGGCGCCCATCTGAATGGCTTTGCGCATGATGAGGTTGAGCAGTTGAATGACCGGAGCATCCAGCCCCTTGGCGTCCAGTTCACTGGCCACCCGGCCACCCCACACCGGGAAGGCGGAATCTCCCACCCCATCGGATCCTGCTTCCATCAGGGCACTGGCGCCTTCCATATGGCGGGAATACGCGCGGTCGATGGCCTCCCGCAGCTGAGATCGCATTCCGACGAGTGTCTCGATGCGACAGCCGGTGGCGAATTCCAGATCCTGAATGGCCGTCACGTTCAGAGGATCCGAAGAGATCACTTCCAGACGCTTTCCATCGCGGTGCCTGGGCAGGATGCCATGCCTGCGGGCAATGGACTCTGGGATGAGATTGAGCTGCTCCGGGGAGAAGGTCTGGGTCGCCACGTCGACGAAGGACTTTCCCAGATGTGCGGCGAGAGCCTCGGCCAGCGCCCGCTCGCTTGTCAGCCCACCTTCCAGCACCAGATCCTGCCAGGGCCGTCCTGTGTCGAGTTGCTGGGCGAGCAGGCTCTGTGTCTGAGCGGAGGAGAGCAATCCCTGGCGTTCGAGAGCGCCAAGAAACGGATCGGGCTGGTTTAGGTGCTTTGGGATCGGATTGGACATGGGGAACCTGAATGACTCTTCGACGGCGAGGAGCCCAGCATGTAAAAGCGGCGGGCCAGGCCCGCCGCTTTCACAATTCAACGACCCGCGGTCAGATCCGCATGATCTCGGCTTCCTTGTGCTTCGCGATCTCCTCGATCTCCTTGATGTGCTCGTCGGTGATTTTCTGGATCTGCTCCAGGGTCTTCTTGGCGGCATCCTCGCTCACGGCGGCGGCCTTGTCCTTCTCGAGCTTCTTGACGTCATCGTTGGCGTCGCGGCGGACATTGCGGACGGAGGTCTTGAGCTCTTCAGCCATGCGGTGAACGACCTTGGTCAGCTCCTTGCGGCGGTCCTGGGTGAGAGGCGGGATGGGGAGGCGGATCACTTGGCCGTCGTTGGCGGGGTTCAGGCCCAGCTCGCTCTTGAGGATGGCCGTCTCGATGGCCTTCATGGAGCTCTTGTCGAAGGGCGTGATGACGAGCATGGAGGGTTCGGGCACGCTCACGGAGGCGATCTGGGTCAGCGGCATGTGCGAGCCGTAGTACTCGATCTGGATCGTGTCCAAGAGGCTCGAGTTGGCGCGGCCCGTGCGAACCGTGGCCATCTCCTTTTTCAGGGTCTCAATTGCGCCCTTCATGCGCTTCTTGGTGTCGGCCAGGATGGTCTCGATGGTCATGGTGAACTCCGTTGCGCTGATCGATGACGCGGGTGCAACCCTCATGATAGCCCGTGGCGCAGCCCACGCCCAAGCGAGGTCAGCCCAGGCAAGTGCTGCAACGGGCTCCGGCCTGGAGGTTTTCGATCACCATGGGCACCTGTGAGAGATCGCTGATCTCCACCAGATCGGCGTCGGGATCATGCTCCGGCCGCGCCTCTCCCGACCGATTGACCCAGAGCACGGTCCAGCCTGCGCCTAAGGCGCCGAGCACATCGTCGTTCCAGCTGTCCCCGACCATGGCGAGCTGGCCTGGAAAGAGGCCTAGCCTCTTCTGGACGGCCTCGAAGGCGGCGAGTTCTGGTTTGAGAAAACCCGTATGGGCGCTGAGGAACCGCTGGGCAATGAGGTCCTCCACGCCCACTCGGGCGAGGAAACCCATGTCGAAGCTCTGGGTGTTGGAGAGCAGGCCAAGGCGGGCGATCTGTCGTGTACGGCTCAGGGCGTCGAGCACTTCCGGGAAGGTGGCCGCATCCTGGGTGGCTTGCTGGAAGACCGCCGACATCGCGGTGAACTGCTGTTCCGTCAGCTCCAGGCAGGGGCGCCAGCGCTCCAGGAAGGCCGTGGCGCTGGCGTGGGGCATGGCCATGGCATCGCGCTTCAACGCGGGGAAATGGACGGCCTGCTCGGGCGTCAGCAGTGAATGCAGATGACGGAAGGGGTCGCCCTCCCGGCTGTGTACCAATGTGTTCCAGAGGTCGAAGACGACGGCGCGGATCATCGGCCGGGCTCCTGGGTGGTGCGGAAGGGCAGTTCCAGGGGCAGCCCCAGGAGGTCCACGGTCACCGTGCCCTCGATCCGCCAGGTCGCCTTTTCCTTGCGCAACACGGTTTCGCTGAGGGGCTGCCAAGCGGACTTGAGGTCGGCATAGGTGGCCTGGAGCTCCAGGGCCACGGCACCCTTGGCGCGGGGATCAAGGTGGATGCCGCCACCGGCGGCCACATCACCGATGCGGTACGCGGCTCCAGAGCGATCCAGGAAGACCGTGCCGCGGACGGCCTTCACCTGGATCCGCACGTCGCTGGGATTCTCCACGCCGAGCTTCAGGTTCACGCGGAGGAAGGAGCGATCCAGGGGCAGACGGGGCTCGAGACTCGGACGCACTTCCTCCACGGTGCAGCGCAGCCGCTTTCCGGCCTCCCGCAGGGCGAGGGTGGGGTCGAGCTTCGTGCCACAGGCCGTGAGCGAGAGAAGGGCGAGAACAGGAACGATTCGCATCAGGCTCCCCTGTGGATCACACAATTGTCGCTCGTTTCATAGACCTCGATCTGAATGAGCCCCGGCAGCTCCGGTTTCAGTTGATCCCAGATCCAGGCGGCGATGTTCTCGGCGGTGGAGAGGGGGATCAGGTCATTGAGGAATCGATGATCGAGGCGATCGATGACCTTGCCTACGACAACCTTGGAGAGATCATCGAAATCAATGATCATGCCGGTCTCAGGATTCACGGCACCTTCCAGCAGCACGAAGAGTCTGTAGCTGTGGCCGTGGAGGTTCCGGCACTTGCCGGGATGGTTGTAAATGAAGTGGGCGGCCTCGAAGCCGTATTCCTTGCGGAGAATCATGGGAGATCCCGTGGGAAGGCGCGGACGTCAGGGTACCGCGCCGGTGCAGCACCTTGGACCACCCCGGCGGGACTCCCGTGACGCGTCCCTTCGGAATGCAAAAACGGGGCGGCCAGAGCCGCCCCGTTCCAGGCTGTTCGTTCGATCACTTTCCGGGGATCGGGCTACGCAGGTTCAGGCCGAAGCGCTGCAGGTCCATGACCTGCCCGGCGAGGTTCATGAGCACGAGGGCCTGGTGGTCCTCCTTGCCCTTCTTGTCCGCGCCCATGGGCGGAGCACTGGCGGCGACCTTCTTGTCCTTGGACCAGCCCATGGTGAAGTCCCAGGCGAGGCGGCCCACCTTGGGGGTCATCTCGCCGCTGATGGCCTTCATCAGGCCATCGTTGCCGTAGCTGACGCGCAGCCACATCGGGCCTTCCATGCCCCTGCTCTGGTTGTCGAAGGAGACATCCTGAAGGCGGTTGTTGGGGCCGTAGTTGAAGACCATGGTGGCTTTCACGCCCTGGGCGTCGTTCTGGAAGAACGCCTTCTTGGGGAGCTTGGTGGTCTTGTCGAACGTCACGTCCAGCCGACCGCGCTTCCAGAACCCCAGGGTGTCATCCAGGCTCTGTTCGCGTTTCTTCGGGTCGTAGGCGGCGGTGGGAGAGGAGAGCGAGATGGTCTGCAGCTTGTCCTCTGCAGCGCCCATGTTCACCTTGAATGCGCCGCTATCGACGTAGACGCTCTTGGCCTCGAGCACCAGCTGGCGGAACCAGCCCAGGTAGGTCAGGGGCGCATCGGCGGCCGGCAGATCCACGGCGGTCGTGTAGGAATTCAGCTCCTTGCTGTAGATGAAGCCCTTGGTGCCCACGCGGGTCCAGAGAACCTGCCCGGCATCTCCGGCGATCTCACACCGGAAGTCACCCTTGGCGAGCCAGGTGCCCTTGATGCGGAGGTTGGCCTTGCCGCTCTTGGTGGCGGCGCTCTTCACGACACCCTGGGTTGCGGCCTGCACCTTGGCGTTCACGGCCGCAGCGCTGAGGTTGATGCTGAAGTTGCCATCCAGATCGAGGGCTGCGAAATCCTGGTAGGGCTTGCCGAACCAGGCCGCATCCACCGCATCCAGCACTTCGAGGAAGAGCTTCTTGGTGCTGGCAGACTCGGCGCTTTCCTTGGGGGCAGACTTGGCAACTGCTTTGGCCGCGGGCGCCTGGGCTGCTGCGGAGCTGCACGCGAGCAGGGGGAGGATGGACAGAGCGGTGCTGTGAATGAGCTTCATGGACTTGACTCCTAGCCTTACGTGGGTGTCAGGGCTCGATCTTTTGTTCCCGCTTCAATCGAAGGAAGCAGGCGCGGCAGGTCGCCTTGGCAGGATCGGGAGGCACGAAATCCAGGTAGTCCTGGGCACCGCAGGACACGCACTGGATCTGGATCAGGACCCGCGTCTCTCCCTTGCGCACCGGTCGGCGGGTCAGTTTCCGCTGATGACAGGACGGGCAGAGGAAGTGCTTCTGGTCTTCCGCCATGGTGAAGGGGCGGTGGCAGTCCGCGCAGAGCTTGTCGCGCAGACCGGCCCGAGGGGCATCGACCCGCTTCTGGACCTTGATGGGAGCTGGGAGGGGATTGGAGGGTTTGGACACGGTCTCAGGGGTCAAAGTTGGTATTGGAAAATCAGCGAGCAATAGGGACACCAATCCCAGAATCCTAGCACGGGCATGGCCTCTTGGGCCTTGGCCTCGGGGAGGCGGCTACTTGTGATAGTCCTTGCCCCTCAGGATGGTGAAGGCCCGGTAGAGCTGCTCGAGAAACAGGACGCGGCTGAGGTCGTGGGGATAGGTCATCGGACTGAGGCTGAGCTTCTCCCGGACCTCCTTCTTTAGGTCTGGATCGATGCCGTGACTGCTTCCGAAGACGAAGGCGAGGCTCTCGCCGCGGTCCATGCGCGCTCCGAGCCAGGCGGCAAAGGCTTCCGATGAGCGGACAGGACCCGCAGCATCGAGGAGCACGGGGGTCCGTACGCCGCTGAGGGCAGCCCGCATGCGCACGGCCTCTTCCGCGAGCCCACGGGCGGCATCTCCCTTGCCCTCTGGGACTTCCGTCACGTCCAGGCGGGCATACACTCGGAGAAGGCTGCGGTAGTGAGCTTCCAGTTGACTGCAGCCTTCAAGCTTGAGCCTGCCAACGGCGATGATCTTGATGGGATACACTCAGATTCCTAAATAAGTGTTGTTCTGATTCGGCCGAAGGCCTGATCCCCATTCCAGGAGGAAACATGATGGATCTCAAGCGTGCCCTGATTCCGGCCCTTGCCGGCATCCTGTTCGTCGTCGGTTGTGACAAGAAGCCGAAGAACCTGATTCCCACCCAGGCCCCCGCACCCGTCAAGGTCGGCGAAGAACAGCGGATCCTGGAGTGGCTGCGCTACATCGGAGTACGTAGGGATGTGAAGGCGGTTTCCGCCATCAGCATCTCCGGTACCGATCCCAAGGTTGTCGGTTTCGACAATTACCGCTGGCTCCACTCCCACGGCGGCGCCATGGGGACCTCTCTGACCGATGCCGAGATCACGGCCTTTGGCTTGGTGGACCTCAAAAACCTGAGCATCCTGGCTCCCGGCGTCAGCAAGAAGGACCTGCAGGACACCCTGAACAAGGTGGCCGCCAAGCAGCTCGCGGCCATTCCCGCCGAAATGGCCAGCATCTCAGAGACGAAGCTCGATGAGCTGCCTGGTCAGCTGGACAAGGCCCGCGAAATGGAGTTCGAGGTCGTCAAGGGCCTCCAGGCCCCGATCGGAGACGCCGGTGTCTTCCGCATCGCCACAGCCATGCCCGAGAGCGTTTGGAATGCCGTGACCATCCAGGTCGTGAAGCCCCAGGTGAACAACGCCGCCTTCACGGATGTATTCATCCAGATGCAGAGCAAGCTCGTGCTTCAGGTGACCCTCACCAAGCGGACGGATGGCAATTTGGGCGTGGTCTACGCCAAGTACTCCGTCGGCAGCGGCACGTTCAAGAAGTGGGACGAGGCCATCAAGGCCGGCGCCGAGATCAAGTAGCACTCGACTGAGGCATCAGAGCATCAACAACCCTTGCGGCGGATCCCTGGATCCGCCGTAATTTTCTTTACTTTGCGCAAATTTGCACGGGGCGCAGACCAGTCCTTTGGCTTGGAACCCATATGTGGCTGTTGGAGCGTGAACTCAGTCACGAGTGGTGGAGAAAAGTTTCCATGCAACTTTTTCCCTCGTTATAGTCGTCTCGCCGCCGCCTGAAGCTTGGCCGCGGAATCTCAAGGCCAACCACCCCACCCCATCCTCAACGCCCACACGGAGGCACCATGAGCCAGTACGTCAACGAAGTCCTGGAAGGCCTGAAGAAGAAGTACCCCTGGGAGACCCTGTTCATTCAGGCCGCCACCGAGATCCTGCAGTCCCTGGCCCCCGTGGTCGAGGCGGATCCCAAGTACCGCAAGCACAAGGTCCTCGAGCGCCTCGTCGAGCCCGAGCGCATCATCTCCTTCCGCGTCTGCTGGCAGGACGACAAGGGCGATTACCAGGTCAACAACGGCTGGCGCGTGCAGTTCAACAGCGCCATCGGCCCCTACAAGGGCGGCATCCGCTTCCACCCCACCGTCACCCAGGACACCCTCAAGTTCCTCGGTTTCGAGCAGATCCTGAAGAACAGCCTCACCTCCCTGCCCATGGGCGGCGGCAAGGGCGGCTCCAACTTCGATCCCGCCGGCAAGTCCGACAACGAGATCATGCGCTTCTGCCAGGCCTTCATGTCCGAGCTCTTCCGCCACATCGGCGCTGACACCGACGTCCCTGCGGGCGACATCGGCGTGGGTGGCCGCGAAGTGGGCTACATGTTCGGCCAGTACAAGAAGCTGCGTAACGAGTTCACCGGCGTCCTCACGGGCAAGGGCCTGAACTGGGGCGGCAGCCTGATCCGTCCCGAAGCCACCGGCTTCGGCGTCGTCTACTTCGCCCAGGAGATGCTGGCCACCAAGGGCACCGACCTCAATGGCAAGCGCGTCGCCGTGTCCGGCTTCGGCAACGTCGCCTGGGGCGCCGTCCTCAAGGCCACCGAGCTGGGTGCGAAGGTCGTGACGATCTCCGGCCCCGACGGCTACATCCACGACGAAGAGGGCATGACCGCCGAGAAGGCCGCCTACATGTGCGAGATGCTGCGCACCAACCCGCGCTCCGTCGCCCCCTTCGCCGACAAGTACGCCAGCGCCAAGTTCATCGCCGGCAAGCGCCCCTGGGAAGTCAAGGTCGACGTGGCCCTGCCCTGCGCCATCCAGAACGAGCTGAACGAGGATGAGGCCAAGGCCCTGATGGCCAACGGCTGCATGGCTGTGGTCGAAGGCTCCAACATGTCCTCCACCCTGGAGGCCGTGGAGTTCTTCATGGCCAACACCGGCAAGATCATGTTCGCCCCCGGCAAGGCCTCCAACGCCGGCGGCGTGGCCACCTCCGGCCTCGAGATGAGCCAGAACTCCATGCGCCTCGGCTGGACCCGCGAGGAAGTGGACGCCAAGCTCCACGGCATCATGAAGAACATCCACAAGGCCTGCGTGGAAGCCTCTGCCAAGTTCGGCACCCCCGGCAACTACGTGAACGGCGCCAACATCGCCGGCTTCCTCAAGGTCGCCGACGCCATGATCGACCAGGGCCTCGTCTAGTCCTGGTCGCGCTTTATGGGAAAGGCCGGAGCTGCTGCTCCGGCCTTTTCCTTTTCAGGGTGTCCGTGTCAGAGCATTGCCGCCTCGAGGATGGTCCGGTGGTCGAAGCCCGCCAAGGGCTTGAAGGCACGCTTGAAGGCGATGGTGCGGCCATCGAAGGCCGAGAGGGTGCCGTCCTGCTCCTGGAGCGGCGTGAGGGGCACGACGAGGTTTGCAGCCTCCGTGGCGGCGGTGGGAAGCAGGCTGAACACGGTCGTGAAGTCGGCCAGCGGCAAGCCTTCTGCCGCGTCCACGGCAAGCACCGCACCGAAACGCTTGGTACGTGCCTGCTCCAGATGCGATTGCGTGGCGCCTGACGTGGCGAAGACCTCGCGCACACCGCGGCCATTGGCCTCCGGTTCCGCCATCAGAAGACGTGCCCCCAGGCGCTGGGCTGCTGCTTGGGCTTTGGGATGTCCGGCATCCGTCAGCAGCAAAGCGCGTTGGGCCGTCTGCAGCAGGGGCAGATCGAGGGCGTCCAGGTCCGGCACGAGATGCATTGCGAGGCGGGCCAGGGCGCGATTCGCAGGTCCCACGATCACCAGGGGCAGGCCGTTCTGGACCGCACGTCGGAGGCGGAAACCCAGCACCGGATAGGCCTCCACGATCCGGGCATCCGTGAGGACCAGGGCATCGGCCCGGTCAAGGTCAGCCATTCGCGCTTCGGCGGGCAGCAGGGGCGTGAGGCGTCCCGAGGTCCAGTCCTGGCCCATGTAGAGGTGGGGAGTTCCCATCCGTACCGCCAAGTCCGAAAGGGACTGGGCCGTCTCCGTGCTGATGGCGCCAGAAGCCAGGATTAGCAGGTCTTCTCCCCGGCCCTTGATCGATTGGCGGAGGCGTTCCGTGGCAGCCTCCATAGACAGGGACTGTCCCTTCTCCATGCAGGTGTAGAGGCGTTTGGGGTTGCCCAGGATCTTGGTCCCGAAGCGGCCCCGTTCGCAAAGCTCGCCTTCCGTGAAAGGATCCTCGGGCTTGGCGGTGATGAAGAAGTAGTCGCGCCCACAGTGGTTCACATCCAGTTCGCAGCCCACGCCGCAGAAGCTGCAGATGCTGCGGTAGGCGGTCGTCCGGAAGGGGCCGGGCTTCTCCAGGCTGGCCTTGAAGGTGATGGCGCCAGTGGGGCAGACCTCGATGCAGTTGCCGCAGGCGATGCAGGTGGTGTCCTGCAGGGCCCGGTCGAGGGTGGGTTTGACCAGGGTCTCGAAGCCGCGGTTCTGGAAGCCCAGGGCATGCACCCCGATGAGCTCGCCGCAGTAGCGGACACAGCGACCGCAGAGGATGCACTTGTTGGCGTCCAGGATGATGTTCGGGTGGCGGTCGTCCACCTTGTGCTTCTTGACCCGGCCCTTGTACTGCTCCTGGTTCGCGTCGTAGTTGGTGGAGAGCACCTGCAGGTCGCAGTCGAAGACGCTGGAACAGCCGCAGGAGAGGCAGCGCCCCGTTTCGTGGGCCACGGCGCGGGCGTCCACACCGGTGTCCACTTCCATCCAGGTATCCCGGCGGGCGTGGTCGTCCAGCTTGGGCATGGTGGAGCGGGCCTGGTGTTCGAACTGCTCGAAGAAGGCCGGATCGAGAGGCGAGAGCGCCGTCTTGCGGCTGCTGAAGGCCGCGTGGAACTTCTCGACAGTCCCTGTCTCCAAGAAGCGGTCGATGACGAGGGCGGCTTTGCGGCCCGCGGCGATGGCGTCGATGGCGGCGGCGGGGCCGGTCATCACATCGCCCCCGGCGAAGACGCCCGGCACGCTGGTCTGGAAGGTCTCGGGATCGGCATCGATGCTGCGCCACTTCGTGAGCCTGATGTCGCCCAGCGTCGCGTTGGCCAGGCCGGAGAGGTCCTGTTCCTGCCCAATGGCGGAGACGAGCCAGTCTGCTTCGAAGAGGAATTCGCTGCCCGCCACTTCCATGGGGCGGCGGCGGCCCGAGGCGTCCGGCGCGCCCAGTTCCATGCGCGTGCATTCCAGGCCAAGCAGCCTGCCGTCCTCCACCACGGCGCGCTTCGGCGCCAGGAGGAACTGGAGGTCCACGCCTTCTTCGACGGCGTCCTCCACCTCGACGTCATCCGCAGGCATCTCGGATCGGGTGCGGCGGTAGAGGATGGCCACCTTGTCGGCGCCGCAACGCAGGGCCGTGCGGGCCGCGTCCACGGCGGTGTTGCCGCCACCCACGATGGCGACGGTGCCTTTCAGACTCGGCGGGCCCTCCCGCTTCACGGCTTCGAGGAAGACGATGCCCGGGAGGATGTTCGGGTGGTCCTCGCCCTCGATGCCCATGCCCTTGGCGACCCAGGAGCCCATGGCGAGGAAGATCGCATCGTGGCCCTCGGCCTTCAGGCCGTCCAGCGTGATGTCCAGCCCCAGCTTCACGCCAGTGCGGGCATCGATCCCTACGGACAGCAGCTGTCCAACTTCCTTGTCCAGCACGTCCTGGGGCAGACGGTACTCGGGGATGCCATAGCGCAGCATGCCGCCCAGCTTGGGCTGCATGTCATAGATCGTGACCGCGACGCCCTTCTGGCGCAGGTAGTAGGCGCAGGTGAGTCCCGCCGGGCCGCCGCCGATGACTGCCACGCGCTTGCCGTTGAGGGGCGTGGGCTCGGGGCGTTCCAGGCGGTCGTAGCCGAGGTCCGCCACATACCGCTTCATGAAGTTGATGGCGGCGGGGCTGTCTACGTCCTTCCGGCGGCAGTTGGCCTCGCAGTAACGCACGCAGATGCGCCCGCAGGACAGGGGCAGGGGGTTCGTCTCGCGGATGAGGTCCAGGGCCTCCTTGTGCATCCCCGCATGGGCGAAGGCCAGGTAGCCCTGCACGTCCACGTTGGCGGGGCACTGGAGGAAGCACGGCCCACGACAATCGGCGTAGTGGTTGCTCAGGAGCATCTCCAGCGCCGTCTTGCGGGCGTGCTTGGCTGCGACACTCTCTGTCCAGACGTCCATGCCGTCGGAGACCGGCGTCGTGCAGCTCATGAGCAGGCGCCCGGCGCTGCGCACCTCCACCACGCACACGAGGCAACTGCCATAGGGCGGAAGCCGCGGGTCGTAGCAGAGGGTCGGGATCTCGACCCCGTGTGCCCGCGCCGCCTGAAGGATCGTCTGGCCGTCCTCGGCCTGGAGGGACTTGCCATTGAGCGTAAACGTCACGGGCATGGGATTCACACCTTCTCGATGGCGTTGAAGTTGCACACGGTGAAGCACTTCCCGCAGCGGATGCAGCGATCTTCGTCGATGCTGTGGGCGGTCTTGAGGGCGCCGTCGATGCAGGCCGCCGGGCAGGCGCGGGCGCAGAGTGTGCAGCCGGTGCACGCCTCGTGGATCACGCGGAACTTCACCAGGGCGCCACAGGCGTGGGCCGGGCAGCGCTTCTCGCGGATGTGGGCCTCGTATTCGTCGCGGAAATACTTCAGCGTCGTGAGCACGGGATTCGGCGCCGTCTGGCCCAGGCCGCACTGGCTGGTGGTCTTGATGGCCTGACCCAGTTCCTCCAGCTGCGCGAGGTGAGCCTCCACGCCGCGTCCCGCCACGATCTCCTCGAGGATTTCCAGCATGCGCAGGGTGCCCACGCGGCAGCTGGTGCACTTGCCGCAGCTCTCCGCCTGGGTGAAGTTCAGGAAGAAGCGCGCCAGCTCCACCATGCAGGTGGTGTCGTCCAGGACCACCATGCCGCCGGAGCCCATGATGGCGCCGGTGGCGGTGATGCGCTCGTAGTCGATGGGCGTGTCCGCGAGGGAGGCCGGGATGCAGCCACCGCTGGGGCCGCCCATCTGCACGGCCTTGAAGGGGCGGTCGCCCTTGATGCCGTCGCACACGTCGAAGACCAGCTCGCGGATGGTGAGGCCCATGGGCACTTCCACCAGGCCCGTGCGCTTGGCCTTGCCGGCGATGGCGAAGACCTTGGTGCCCTTGCTCTTCTCGGTGCCGTGGCCGGCGAAGGCTGCGGCACCGTGGGTGAGGATCCAGGGCACGGAGGCATAGGTCTCCACGTTGTTGATGTTGGTCGGCTGGCCCCAGAGGCCCTTCAGGGCGGGGTAGGGGGGGCGTGGACGCGGCGTGCCGCGCTTGCCTTCGATGGAGGCCATGAGGGCCGTTTCCTCGCCGCAGACAAAGGCGCCCGCGCCCTCCTTGAGCTTCAGCTCGAAGCTGAAGTGGGAATCGAAGATGCCGGAGCCCAGGTAGCCCCGCGCCTTCAGGTCGGCGATTGCGTGGCGCAGGCGCTGCACCGCCAGCGGGTATTCGGCGCGGCAGTAGATGTAGCCGTGTTCGGCGCCGATGGCGTAGCCGGCGATCATCATGCCCTCGATGACGCTGTGGGGGTCGCCTTCCAGGACCGAACGGTCCATGAATGCGCCGGGATCGCCCTCGTCGGCGTTGCAGATGACGTATTTGACATCCCCTGGCGACTTCGCGGCGAAGGACCACTTGGTGCCCGTGGGAAAGCCGCCGCCCCCGCGGCCCCGCAAGCCGGATGCGATCACGGTGCGGATGACGGCCTCGCGGTCGCCCGTGGACAGCACCTTCCGGATGGCGTCGTAGCCGCCACGTGCCTCGTAGGCATCGATGCTGTCGGGATCCAGATGGCCGCAGTTGCGCAGCACGATCTTGACCTGCCGTGCGAGGTAGGAGGCCTCCGGGCCGGAGCCGTCCGGGGCGATCACCCGCAGGTCTTCCACCGGTCGCCCACCCTCGATGTGCTCACGATAGATGCGTTCCGCGCCTGCAGCATCCACGCCGCCGTATAGGGTTCGGGCCGTACCGTCATCCACCTCCACCAGGGGCTCGCGATAGCACATGCCCATGCAGCCGGTGCTGGCGACCGACACGCCTTCTTTCGCGAGCTTCTGGAACGTCTCAAAGACCGCCGCTGCGCCCGCGCTGAGGCCGCAGGTGGCCATGCCCACCGTGAGGGTCGTCATGCCTTCCTCCGCGTCGCCTTGATGAGCGTCCGCACCTTCTGGGGCGTGAGCCCGCCGTGGGTCTCGCCGTTGATCATGAGCACCGGCGCGAGGGAGCAGCAGCCCAGACAGGCCACGGGCTCCAGGGTGAAGAGGCCGTCGTCGGTCGTGTCGCCGGCGGTCAACTTCAGCTCGTCCGCCAGCACATCCAGCAGCACCGGGCTGCCCATGACATGACAGGCTGTGCCGTCGCAGACCTTGATGAGGAACCTGCCCGGGGGCCGCAGCCGGAACTGCTTGTAGAAGGTGACGACGCTGAAGACCTCGCTCTCCGGCGCGCCGGTGATGGCGGCGATCTCCCGCAGGGCGTCCTCGGGAACAAAGCCGCGCTTCTCCTGCACCACCTGCAGGAGCGGGATGACCTGACTGGGGTCCTCCGCGCAGAGCTCGGCGGTGTCGGCATCGATGAAGGCGAGGTCCATGGGTGTCCCTCCGGGGGGCGTTAGGCGGCGGATCCTCCGATTATCCGCAGGCCGAGGGCGGACATGGATCTATAAACCCCAATCGTGCCGTTGGAGTAGCCAACTGGCGCCAGCCGGGCGGCGTAGAGCGGTTCGGCACAGGCTTGGGCGAAGCCCAAACGGTGCAGATCTGCGGCTCCAACTGCCGAGCACTGCCCTCAACCTGACGAAGAACCGATCAAGCCGAATCCGGAATAAACCGCGCGAACTCCGAGGTGGGATCGCTAGAACGCTGCGCCGAGCCGCTCCATGCGCTTCTGCAGCATGGAGTGGAGGCCGTGGACCTCCTTGCGGGCCACGGGGCCGAGGCGCTGGGTGCGGGGGACGATGCCCCAGTCGAGCCGTGCCGGGGCGCCGAAGTAGAGGCCGCCGAGGAGGCTGCTGGCGAGGATGTCCTTGCCCGCGAAGAGGCGGGGCAGGGCCAGCACGATGGAGGAGAGGGCGGGGCCCACGTAGGGCAGGTAGCCCAGCTCCCGCACCCGCAGGTTGCCGTAGCGGGCGGCCTCGTTCATGTGGCGGCAGAGATGGAGGTCGGGATCCTGCGGGTCGTCGTAGACGAGCACTTCCGTGGAGTGCGGTCCCAGGGGCAGGCCCGTGGCGCGCACGCCTTCTTCTCGTCCTTCCGCTCGGGCGGCACAGAGGGCGCGGCCCCACATCACGCCCAGGGCGAGGCCCGCGATGCGCTCCGGGGCGAGGCCCAGGCCGGTGAAGGCGCCCGTGGCGTCGATGTTGCTGTCGTGGAAGCTGGCCTGGGCCAGGACCTCCACGGGGTCGCTCACCATGAGGAAGAGGCCGCTGAAGTTGGCGCGGGAGGACTCCGCCAGGGCCTCCTGGAGGATGGCGCGATTGCCGGGGAACTGCGGCAGGCGCATGTCGCCGGTGGCCTCGAGGGGCGGCACCCAGGCGGCGGCAGCAAAGAGGACGGCGTCGCAGCGCTGGAACATCTCCGCGAGGGTGACGGACTCCACCACCGGCAGGGCATCCGGCTCGCCCCAACAGGCCACGGAGCCCAGCTCCAGGCGCCAGCGTTCCTGGTTGGAGGCCTCGGCATCGTGGATGAGCAGGGTGCCGATGCGGCTGTGGCGCTTGGCGACGGTGCTGAGGGCGCCCGCGGCCAGACCGCCCACGCGGCCCAGGCCCGTGATGCCTACGACCAGATCGCGGTCGCGCTTCGGCGCGGCGAGCCGCTCGAGATACTTGGGCAGGCCCTCGACATCCTTCAGGTAGGTCCAGGTGGGCGTCGCGGCGGGGCGCTTCCAGAGGGCCTCCAGGGTCGGCACCGGGCGGCGGTGGGCGATCCAGGGCTCCAGGCGGGGATCGCCCTCCACCGGACTCAGCAGGATCTCGGGTTCTTCCAGGCTGCGTCTACGCTTGGGCCAGCCCAGGCGCTCCGCCATGACCGCATCCCCCAGCAGCGCTGCGCGCCCGTTTCCGAAAACGTCCATCCTGGTTCTCCGTGCCCCACGACGCGGGCGGGGCCATGCGCGGGAAGCCGGCTCGAATGTAGCACGGAGGCCCGCTGGGCTTGAGTTACAAGGGGAAGTGGCAGGCAGGGCGCGCAGACCGCCTTTGGGCCTGTTTTCGATGTGGGGCGCGGTTCGCATCCACATCGAGCACAGGCCCTACTCTCTCCCCCACCCTTCCTTGTGGGCGTGGTGTCCTTCCGGCAGCAGTCGGGCCAGGGCCTGGAGGTCCTCGGCGATGATCTGGCTGGGGAAGGCATCCTTCGGGGGCAGGAAGCCCCGGGGAAAGGGAGGGCAGCGGGGGCGGCGCACGACGATGCCGAGGTCCTGCAGGGTGAGCAGGCGGCCCTCCTGTTCGCGGTAGACGGATTCCAGGGCCTCGAAGAGCTGCACGCCCTGCTCCAGGGCCATGCGGCTGAAGTCCAGGGCGTCCTGATGCTCCAGCCCCAGGGGATGGGGATCGTGGTACGGCAGGCAGTCGTTGAGGGACTTGACGAGGTTCCCCAGCACGGGGCGGCGCCCCAGGATCGACCAGCCGCCGATGAAGGGCACGAGGGTGCTCTCCCGCAATACGCTGCGCCAGCGGGGGACGACGGAGCCGATGCGGTGGGGCACCCCCGCCTGCTGGAGTTCCGCATGGACGGCGGCGTTCGTGAAGCCGATGCGCACTTCCTTGAGGCGGATCTTCACCCGCTGGCAGGCGGCGACCACCTGGAGGACGGGTTCCGCGGTCATGAGGAAGGGCACCAGGAGGATGGCCTGCCGTCCCAGCTCCCGCGCGGTGTTGAGCTGCATGTCCAGGTCCGGGCTGCCGTAGGCCGGGTGCAGCCCCGCCTCGTAGCCCTGCCAGGTGAGGAATCGCTCCAGGTCCAGGGCCAGGGTCGGGCAGTCCTGCACGGTGTCGCGGCTGAACTGACGGCCCATGCCCAGCACCACGTGCCGGTTGCCGGAGGCGGCACGGGACTCCACGCCCCCCGCCAACTCCCGCTTGGTCTCCATCTCGGGGATGTGCAGGAGCGTCGCGCCCGGATTGCGATCCGCGAAGAAGCCCGCCATGGCGCGGCGGAAGCGGCGCAGGGCCTCGCGGATGCGCGGGTGCCGGTAATACTGGGGCTGGAGGAGCTGTTCGAGGTCGTGCACCACCACCAGGGGGTTGGAGAGGTCCATGGCGGCCCAGCGCACGCCGTGGGCGCCGGGGGCCGCATCCAGCCAGCCCGCCCCGTGCCGGCGCAGCACGTTCCAGAAGCTGCCGTCGTCCGTGGGCGGCACGCCCACCAACGCATAGAGCAGGCCGTCGTCCAGCCAACGTCCCATGGCCTGGCAGAGCAGGTAGTCGAGGTGAGAGGGCCGGGCGTCCTCGGGTGCGATGGCCACGCCCTCCACCAGGGCGCCTCTGCCCATGAGCGGAATGCCATGGGAGCGCGTCAGGCCCGAATCTCCGAGCAGCACCGGCAGAGCGGCGGAGGCGGCCTCCTGCCACGTGAGGGCGGCGAGTTCTCGACCGGTCTGAGAACTCTTCAGCACCATGCAGGCGCCGCGGCTGTCGGTCCAGCGCTCGGCAGGGTGCAGCCCCTCGATCCGCGAGACGGCCTTCAGGGATTCCGGCAAGCCGCGGCAGTCGCAGTGGGCATCCAGCGTCCACTGGGAGCGGAAGATCTCCTCCTTGCGCGCGGGGTAGTTCACGTAGAGCCGGCGTTCCTTCAGGGTGCGGGCCACCAGGGGATCGCAGTAGGCCTCCAGATCCTCCCGCTGGTCGAAGGCCTTGCGCAGGGAGGTCGACGAGATGGTGCGCACCCGGGCGGCCACGCGAAACACCTGCACACCGCCCTTGAAGTGGGCCATCAGCGCCTCGGGCGGGACCTCGCCCTCGCCCTCCCGCACGGGCATGAGGTGCGGGATGGTGAAGATGTGGGCGTCCGGATCCTTGTAGGCGCTGGCGGCGGCGACCACATCGCTGCCGATGATGAAGTGCAGGGAGCGCAGGCCCATGCGCCGCTCCAGCCCCCGCAGGCTCTCCTCGTGGGCGAGGTTCACAGGCGGCGCCAGGGGCGACAGGAAGGCCTCCGGCAGGCCCGCCAGCGCCATCCAGGTCAGCTCCAGGCGCGTGTTCCGCGGCTGGGCGTGCTTGCGCCAGCTGAAGTCGTCCACCTGCACCCAGACCTCGTCACAGTGGGCCAGGGCGCGGCGCACGACATTCTCGTGGGCGGAGGTGAAGGGATCGAAGGTGCCCGGCAGGAAGCCCGTGCGGGGCTTCTGGAGGAAGATCGGGGCCGGTGCTGCCTGCTCCAGCGCCTTGTCGAGCCCCGAAAGGGCCTGGGCGATCAGGAAGAGGCGGCCGTCGTCCCCCTCGGCGTGGGTGATGAGGCTGAGGAACTTACGGGTGGCCAATTCCAGCACCGGCGTGAGGCGCGGGTCCTCGGGCCGGTCCATGAGGCGGTCCAGCAGCATGGCGAAGAGGGCGAAGCCCTCGTGCACCGTGGAAGGGCGCGTGTCCGCGAGGGAGCCGAGCAGGATGCCCATGAGGCGGCGGCGCAGGATGGTGGAGAGTGTGTCGGGATCCAGGCTGAGGATGAGCCACGCGGTGGTCTGCAGGAGCAGCCGCTGGAGCGCCTCGGAGCCGCGTCGGGCCTCGCCTTCCAGGTCGGCGATGATCTCCTCCAGCTCCTGCGCGGGCAGGCTTGCCAGCACGGGGCCGAGAAAGCGGGGGATGTAGCGTGCCACCGCCTCGCCTTCCAGCTGAAGGCTGCGCATCAGCTCCACGGAGAGATCGTTGCGCTGGGTGTCCGACAGCAGCGGCAGCAGGCTCAGCAGGCAACGCCCGGCATGGAAACGGGCGCCTTCGACGCGGCTCACCTTGAGGATGTTGGCGAGGTGGAAGGTGATCTCGTTGGCGAAGGTACCCTCGCGATCCCGGCCCGTGGCCTGGCGATCCCGCACGCACCAGAGCAGGTAGTCGCAGTTCGACTTCTTCTCCACCCAGTCCACCTGGGCTTTGAGGTTGCGCAGGGAGACCTCGCGCCGGGGCGTGCGGTCCTGCTCGCGCAGCTCCGTGCAGCGGGCCGCGAGGTCGTCGAGTCCCAGATCCCGGGCAATGCCTTCGAGAACGAAGAGCTCCGCTACTCGGGATGTGCGCGAGACGTCGGTGCCCAGGTGGAGTGCCGCGCCCCGCAAAGGTTCGCGGAGGTTGACATGCTCGCGGGATTTGCGCGCCAACTGGGCAAGCAGGCGCCAGGCCATCAGGCGGGTGGGAGGCACGGCGTGAAACGCCCAGCCTAGGGCCAGTTCCGGTAGCTGCTGCAGCTCGTCGGCGCTCAGGCGATCGATCAGCAGTTCGAAGCTCTCGCAGGTGTAGAGGCCGACGAGGGGGCGGGGATCGCCCTGGCGGGCCAGCAGGTGCGCCACGGTGACGGCGTGGGCCTTGGCGGAAACCTCGGCATCCGCGCGATGGAAGAAGCGGCGCAGGAAGATCGGCACGGCATAGCAGACCTTCTCCGTGGCGCCCATGTCCTCTTCGGCGTCGGCGGGGGCGAGGTCCAGCAGATCCAGCACGCGCCGGAATCGGGTGAACATCCAGTCCGCTTCCTGGGGTTCCACGCCATCCGGCAGGTCCTTCGACCAGGCCTCATCGCCGAGGGCCAGGATGTCGGCGATGCGGCAGGTGGCCTGATAGCGGATGTCGTCATCCTTGTGGCGCAGCAGCTCCCACAGGAACTCGAGGGCGAGGTCCTTCTGCTCCTGACTGAGGGCCGGGGCGTAGTCGCCGAGGATGCCCAGCAGGGTGCGCAGGTCGCGCCAGCCCTTGAGGGATCGGGCGGACTCCAGCAGGGTGCGCAGGGAAGGGAGATCTCGCAGCCGCTCCAGCACGCCCAGGGTGTGCGCCTCCGCGAAGAGCCGCACCGTGGCGGGCACCTGGGCGCCCGTGGCCATGGCCACCGCATCCGGCCGCTGACGCCCCGCCAGCAATGCCACGATGTCGAGGCCGGGGGGCGCGTAGGGCGCAGGACGCCGGGAACGGGCCACGCCAGGCGGATCGAGTTCTACCCCCAGGGTGAGGGCGTAGTCCTCCAGATCCCGCAGCTTGCGGTAGACCTTCTGGTAGCGCTCGTACTTGGCCTGGTCGACGTTCTCCAGCTTGTCGAGGATGGTGTCGAAGGCCTCCTTCAGGCTGATGACGGCCATGCGCCATTTGCCGTCCTCGCCCTTGACGTCCTTCACACGGAAGTCGGCGTAGATGAGCAGCTGGATCTCGATGGGCAGGCGGATGCGCTCCAGGTCCCAGCAGCTGTGATTCGTGGCCACGTGCCCGAGGCCCACCAGCCCGCGGGTGGCGTAGTACTGGTGCGTGTAGTGGTAGTGCAGGCGCGGGGTGCGCTTGGCCTCGTCTCCGATGCAGCCAAACTTGCCAACATCGTGGCCGATGGCGCCGCCGTGGAGCAGGGGCAGGTCCACAGGGATCACCTTCGCCAGTTGGCGGCCCATCCACAGGGCGAGGCCCGTGACGCCGAGGACGTGGTCCTGGATGGTGAGCCCCCGCCAGTATTGGGCCATGGCGAGGCAGATCCGGAAGCCGTCCTGGACCATGTGCGACATGAGCCGGGCGTAGTCCTCGCCGGAGGGCCAGCGCCGCAATTCCTCTTCTGAGAGGGGCTCGAAGGGCAGCAGGGCGGAAACGGACTCCGGCGCTTCCGCCACGAGGTGCGCCACGGCGGCCTCGGCCAAGGGCAGGAATCGGTCCCCCACCGCCACGATCTTGGGTTGGCCTTCGCCGAACCGCTCGGGAAAGATGCGGCGCCGAACCTCCGCCTGCATGGTCTCGCGCCACGTCTCCAGGGATTCGCCGCGCCCGGCCCCGGCGAGGCGCAGCGCCAGGAAGAGCGCCCGGTCGAGGGGATGCTCCACCTTCGCCGCCTCCGCGAGCGCCGCGGCGGAGACCTTCCAGCCCTTGCGTCCCAGGACTTCAGTGAACATGGCGACCGTCCAGGCGGGGAAGGGGCAGGGGCATGACGCAACTCCGGAGTTGTGGCTTGGATGCCGGTGGCAGCATGTAGGACTTGGGGACATCATGCCGCCAGAACCTTCTATCAGCCATCCGACCACCCTTCTGCCGGAAGCCTTTTACCTGCGGGAGGTCGATCGCGTGGCGCAGGATCTGATCGGCTGCGTGCTGGTGCGGGAGGACGTCGCTCTGCGGATCACGGAGGTGGAGGCCTACGGTGGCCCGGAGGACAGCGCGAGCCACTGCCGCTCGGGGCGCACGCCGCGGAATGCGCCCATGTGGGAAGCCGGGGGCCGGGTCTACCTCTTCGTCTGCTACGGCATGCATCCGATGCTGAACGTCGTGACAGGGCCTCAGGGCATGGGCTCGGCCGTGCTCATCCGGGCCTGTGAACCCCTGGCGGGTCTCGAGACCATCCAGGCGCGGCGGGGCAAGGCGCACGGCACCGCGCTTCTGGCGGGGCCGGGGCGCGTGGCGCGTGCCCTCGACCTGGATCGTGGCTTCAACCACCACGCCCTCTTCCAGCCCGGAGGCCTGGAACTGCGCCCCGGCGCGGCGCCAATGGAACTGTTGGCGGGACCCCGGATTGGTGTGGATTACGCCACGCCTGAGGATCGCGCGTCACTGCGGCGATATGCTGCGGCCGGCACCCGTTGGGTCAGCCATCCGAAAGGACTGGAACCCTTTCATATCTGAGTCACTCCAAGCCCCGAGGTGATGTCATGCGAATCCTGGCCCTGCTGCTCGCCCTGCCCTTGGCGGCCCAGCCTGCTGGAATGGCGCCTCGACCTGAGGGCTGGAGCTTCCGCGCAGGGGTGATGTCCTTGTGGATCCCAGCCTATGTCGGCAGCGACCAGAAGCGCCTGGTGGCCTTCCCGGCGTTCCAGGCGGACTGCGGCGATCGCTTCACCCTGGGCACGAGTCGGGTGGCCCTGGGTGTGGGGGCGGACTGGCATGCATGGAAGCGGGGGCCGTGGGCCTTTGACGTGGGCTTGGCGATGGAGGAGCGCCGACCGGAATCCCGGGCCGATGCGCTGGCGGGCATGGGCAACCGCCGTGCGGGATTTCGCGCCGGGGCCGGATTGAATATCAAGGCGCGGGGCTTCAACGCCTCCATCGCCCTGTCTGCGGGGCTCTCGGAGGCCAGTGGTCTGCGGACCGCCGTCACCTTGGGACGGGAGTTTCGCCTGGGGCCCCAGTGGGCTGCGGGGGTGAATCTGGGGATGCAGTTCAGCGACGCGGAGCACGCCCGATACGAGTTCGGCCTCACGCCAGAGCAGGCGGCGCGCCGCAAGGCCCTGCGGGCGGCTGGGGACCCTCGGCTGCAGCCCGGAGATGACCGGGTGTTTGATCCGGGCGCGGGGCTTCGGGAGGTTCGCCTCGGCACGAGCCTCATCCGCTTCCTGCCGGAGCGGTGGACCGCCACGGCGCTGTTCTTCGCCGCGCAGGTGCAGGGGGCATCCACTGACAGCCCGTTGGTGCGTCAGCGCACCAATCTGGGGGGCGGTGCCTCCTTGGCGAAGCGGTTCTGAACGCGAAAGCGCGCCCAGGGGCGCGCTTTCGTATGGGACCACGATTGGATCAGAAGCGGATGCCGCCGTAGACGCCCACCTGGAACTTGGGGGCCAGGGCGCGCAGGGCGTTCTCGTCCGAGGGATTCGCATCGACTTCGGTGCTGGTGATGGGGGCGGCCACTTCGAGCCCGATGAACGGCTTGAGCAGTGGGCTGGGGATGGCGTAGCCCGCGTGGGCCCGGATCCAGGGGCGGCCGTAGGTGGTGCTGCGGCCGTACGAGGTCTTCAGTTTTTCCATGCGGTATTCGAGGCCCGCGCCGACGGCGATCATGGCCTTGAAGTTGAGCATGGCGCCCAGGGACGTGTGGCTGTGGCGGAACTTCTCGCCGGACTCATAGCCACCGACGTTCATCTTGGTGTCTGTCTCCATCTGATAGCCCACGGTGCCCTGGAGGAGCATGGGGCCGAAGTCGATGAAGCTGTAGCCGCCTCGCAGACCGATGACGGTGGCGCCATCCACCTCGACGGTCTTGGCGGTGGTGTATTTGCTGAACGACTGCCCGCCGATGAAGACACCGGCTTCGAAGGACTGGGCGGAAAGCGGAAGGGCCAGAAGCACGGCCAAGGCGGCTTTTTTCATGAAGGCTCCTTGTGGGGTGCGCCCAGTCTAGTCCAAAGCCCCGCAATTGGAACCCCGATCCTGAGCACCGGTTCCGCAAGATGGATCAAGCATCCAGACCGATGCCTCTGGGAACCTGGTACGGATGATTCGCCGATGTCCTGCCGCCGTTGGTCGATTCTCGGTTGCCGGACATGGAACCGATCCGCTGGAATCAAACCCTGAAACAAGAAGGATCTCTGCCATGGACACCAAGCCTGCGAAGCCCACGTTCAAGAAGCGGTTCCCCTGGGGATGGATCGTGCTGCTCGTCGCAGCCGGAGGGGCGGTCGGCCTCATGATCCAGGCCAAGAACGCCCCCCTGAGCCTCGCGGTGAGCCGTCCCACGGTGTTCAAGGCCGGGGAGCGCAATCCTGTGCTCACCGCCAGCGGCTACCTGGTGGCCCGCCACCGCGCGACGCTGAGTGCCAAGGTGCCGGGACGGATGGCCTGGCTCGGCATCGAGGAGGGCAGTCGCGTGACCCAGGGGCAGGTCATCGCCAGGCTCGAATCCACAGACCTGCTGGCCGCCCGCGAGCAGATCGCCACCAGCCTCAAACAGGCAGAAATGGACCTCGCCCGGGGCGAGGCGCTGACGAAGGATGGCGTGCTGGATCGCGCGAGCCTCGACCGCCTGCGTACGAACGTCGCCACCCTGAAGACCCAGATCGCCTACCAGGACGCCGTGCTGGAGAACATGGTCATCCGCGCGCCCTTCACGGGCACGGTCACTCAGAAGCTGTCGGAAGTGGGCGAGACCGTCAGCCCCGGCAGTGCCGGCGGCGCCAACGCCATCAACGCCATCGCCGTGCTCGCGGACTTCAACACGCTGGAAGTGGAAGTGGAAGTTAACGAGACCGGCATCGCGCGTCTCAAGAAGGGCATGCCGGTGGAAGTGAAGGTGGACGCCCTGGAGGCGGAGCCCGGCGCGAAGACCCTCAAGGGCGTCCTCCGGGAGATCTATCCCACCAGCAGCCGGCAGAAGGCGGTGATCGTCGTGCGCGTCGGTCTGCTGGACCGTCATCCCGTGCTGGTGCCGGACATGGGCGCCAAGGTCACCTTCCTCGGCGAATCCTTCGCCAAGGACACCACGTTCCTGGGCCGCGAGCAGATCGTACGTCGGGACGGAAAGCCCCACGTGTGGACGAACAGGGGCGGCGTCGCCACCCTGCACCCTGTGGAGCTGGGCGCGGAGAATCCCATCGGCTACGAGGTGAAGGGCCTCGCGGCGGACTTCCCCATCCTCGTGGTGCCCCAGGAAGTGAAGCTAGAGGCGGGCAAGAAGGTGGTGCCTCGATGAACGCGGGGGAGAGGGCTGCTGAGATGGCGGACGCGGCCCCCATCATCCGTCTGCGGACCCTGGCCAAGAGCTACTTCCGCGGCAGCCTGGAGATTCCTGTCTTGACGGGCATTGACCTCGACATTCCTGCGGGCGGCTTCTACGCGCTGATGGGACCTTCAGGCTCTGGCAAGACGACGCTGCTCAACCTCATCGCCGGGATCGATCGCCCCACCGGGGGCGAGCTGGAAGTGTGCGACGCGCCCCTCAACCGCTTGGACGATGATGACCTCGCCGCATGGCGGGCACGGCACGTGGGCTTCATCTTCCAGAACTACAACCTGATCCCCGTGCTGAACGCCTACGAGAATGTCGAGCTGCCGCTGCTGCTCTCGGACCTCTCCCGCCGGGAGCGCCGGGAGCGCGTGATGTGGGCACTGGAACTCGTGAACCTCACGGACCGCATGTTCAACCGCCCGAGCCAGCTCAGCGGTGGCCAGGAGCAGCGGGTGGCCATCGCCCGGGCCATCGTCCATGATCCCGATCTGCTGGTGGCGGATGAGCCCACCGGCGCTCTGGACGCGAAGAACGCCGAATACGTGCTGGGCCTCATGGAGCGTCTCAACCGCGACATGGGCAAGACCATCGTGATGGTCACCCACGACCCCAAAGCCGCTTACCACGCCCGCACCCAGATCCACCTTGAGAAGGGCGTGCTGGACAAGACCATCCATCGCGAAGACACCGGCGAACGGCTCGTGTCCCATGACATGGATCACTGAAATGTTTGCGGAGCGGATGCGGTACGCCGAGGAAAGCCTGAGCCACGAAGGGCCACGAAGGGCCACGAAGAAGGCCCGGCTGAACTTCGACCAAGGGTGGGGCTTCCCAACTCAAACAGGCGGTTTTGTGGGAGGGATTGGGGCCCCTGTCTCTGGGGTGACTTTCTTCGTGTCCCGCGCCTCGCGCGGGCTTCGTGGCCCTTCGTGGCCAGCTCTTTTTCTCTGATGCGCTTCTTCAAACTCATCTTCGCCTCCCTCTTCCGCTCGAAGCGCCGCACGGTGCTGACGGTGCTGAGCCTGGCGATCTCGGTGTTCCTCGTGGCCCTGATGCAGAGCCTGCTCGGCACGCTGGAGGCGCTCTCCACCAGCCCGCCCGGCGGGGGCGGCGGCTATCGGGTGACGGTGCAGGACAAGGCCAGCTTCACCAATGTGATCCCCGTGGCCTACGGCAACTTCCTGCGCCAGCAGCCGGAGGTGGAGGCGATCTGCGGCATGCAGTGGTTCGGCGGCGAGTACAAGGATCCCAAGAACTTCTTCGCGAATTTTGCGGTGGATCCGGAGACCTATCCCTTCGTCTACCGCGAGGAGAGCGGCCTCGAGAACATTCCGCCGGAGCAGATGCGGGACTGGCTGCGGGATGGCAATGCCTGCGTGGTGGGCAAGGCCCTGGCGGATAAGTTCGGCTGGAAGCTGGGGGATGTGGTGCCCCTCCGCAGCCCGATCTTCAACCTCACGGTGCGTCTCAACGTGCGGATCATCTACCAGGGCCTGCGGAAATCCGACGAGATGATGCTGGCCTTCCACATGAAACAGCTGCAGGAGGCGGTGCCCTGGATGAAGGGCCGCGCGGGCATGTTCGTGGCGCGGGTGAAGGACCAGAAGGACGTGCCGCGCCTCATCGAGCGCATCGACCGCAATTTCGCCAACGCCTCGCCGGAGACGCTCTCCATGACGGAGAACGCCTTCAACCTCAACATGATGAAGATGCTCGGGGACTACAGCACCATGCTCCACAGCATCAGCGCAGCGGTCATGGTGGCCATCCTCATCGTCACCGCCAGCACCATGGCCATGGCGATCCGGGAGCGGACCAACCAGATCAGCGTGATGCGCGCCATCGGCTTCACCTCGGGCCGCATCCTCAGCCTCCTGCTGGGGGAAGGCCTCCTCCTCAGCCTGATGGGCAGCGGCCTCGGCATCGCCCTGGCCTCCCTCACCGCACGAGGGGCGGCGGTTGCCGCGGGCGAACTCCTGCCCTGGATGGCCGACTTCTACATCCGTCCCGACACGCTGATGCTCTGCGTCCTCCTGACCGTGGGCATCGGTCTCCTGTCCACCTTCATCCCCGCCTACCGGGCCAGTCGGCTGAAGATCACCGACGGGCTGAGGCAGGTCTGATCCGATGTTGCTGCTTCTTCCCCTCTCTCCCTACATCGCCTGGCTGCTCTGGGCGGCGGTGCGCTATCCCGTGCCGCTCCGGTACAACTGGCGCTCCCTCTGGCAGCGTTGGGTCTCGACCGCTTCCACCGTGGGCGCCGTGGCCATCGTCGTGATGATCTTCGTCGTGGTGCTCTCCATGGCCCAGGGCGTCTCCAAGGCCTTCGTATCGAGCGGGCGGCCGGACCACGTGGTCGTGCTGCGGCAGAACGCGCGGGTGGAGATGATGAGCGCCGTGACGCGCGAGCAGGGACGGTTGATCTCCACCCATCCCCTGGTGGCCCACGATGAGGTGGGACCGCTGCTCACCACGGACATGATCGTGAGCAAACAGGTGGCCCTGTCGGATGGTTCCGGCACGATCTCCGTGGCGGTGCGCGGCACCAAGGCCGCGGGCATCCGCATGCGGTCCCAGGTTTCGCTGGTGAAGGGCCGATGGTTCCGGCCTGGCCTTTCCGAACTCGCGGTGCCGGAGAAGATGCTGAAGCGCTACGCGGGTCTGGACATCGGCGGAACGATGACGATGGGCGGGCGCGCCTGGACCGTGGTGGGGATCTTCGACGGCGGCGGCAGCGCCTTCGACTCGGAGCTCTGGGTGGATGTGGAAGACCTCATGCAGGCCTACCACCGCTATGCCGCCTTCTCGTCGGTTGTGCTGCGGGCGCGTTCCGTGAACGATGTGCCGGAGCTGATCCGCTTCATCGAACAGGACGTGCGCCTCAAGCTGGAAGCCAAGGCCGAGCCTGCCTATTTCGCGGAGCAGAGCGATGCCGGGGCGCCCATGCAGATCCTGGGCAAGGTCATCACGGCGATCCTCACCGTGGGTGCCGTCTTCGCCAGCATGAACACCATGTATGCAGCCGTGGCGGGGCGTACCTCTGAGATCGGCACCCTGCGTGCCCTCGGCTACCGGCGTCGCGAGATCCTGGCGAGCTTCCAGTGGGAGGCGGTTTTCCTGACGTTCCTGGGCGGCCTGCTGGGTTCCGGCCTCAGCCTCTTCTTCAACGGCATCCAGACGGGCACCGTCAGCATGACCACCTGGAGCGATGTGGGTTTCGCCTTCACCGTGACCCCGGAGCTGATGGTGCAAGGCGTCGCCTTCAGCGTGTTCATGGGGCTGCTGGGCGGGTTCCTGCCGGCCTGGAAGGCCAGCCGGATGCCCGTGACGGAGGCGATGCGCGGGGAAGGCTGACCTTCCTGCCGCTCGGTCTCTATCGGCAGTAGATGCCTTGTTTTTCAGAGGTATATCAGCTGCTCACCTTGACCGTCTCGTGTTGCGAGGTAAACTGGGGGGCACGTGAAGGAGACTCCCATGGATCGCGAACTGCTCAAGGGAAGCACCCCCCTGCTGCTGCTGTCGCTGCTGTCCGAGGGCCCGATGTACGGCTACCAGATCATCGAGACGGTGAAGCAGCGGACGGATGGTTCCTACACCCTCAAAGAGGGGGCGCTCTATCCGGCCCTCCACAAGCTCGAGGCCGCGGAGTTCATCAGCTCTTACTGGCAGACCCAGCCCAATGGCCGTGACCGCCGCTACTATGCGCTCCAGCCCGCCGGCGTGGCCTTCCTGACCGCCAAGGTCAAGGAGTGGAGCCGCTTCGTGAACATGGTGGAAGCCTTCGTCAGCCCCACCAAGTAACCGCATGCGTGCGGCCCTCTCCGCCTACCTCCTAGAGGTGGAGATGGGGCTCAAGGGGGTGAGCCCCGGCCGGAGGCGTACCTACCTGCGGGAGTTGGAAGGCCACCTGCTGGACGAGGCCGAGGCGCGCGGGATGGAGGACGAATCCGGGATGGCCGCCCTGCTGGCCGAGAAGGATCCGCCCGCGGATGTGGCTCGGGAGATTCGGCTCGGCGAAGGTGCGGGCACCACTCACCGCCATGGCGCCGCCCTGCTCAGCGGGGGGATCCTGGGATTGGCCACGGGCACTCTGCTGTGGTTCCAAGGCTTTCCGCTCTATCTGGCCCTTGGTTTTGGCATTGCCCACGGCTTGGCGGTCGGGGCTGGACTCTTCTGGATTCGCCCCAGCTGGCAGCGTCTCGACACTGAAGGACGGTTGGCGGCCTCGGCCCTGCTGGGTGCGCTGCTGGCGATCCCGCTCGGTTTTACCCGGTACCACATCACCCAGGAATTCCTGCTGTCGCGCCTCTACTACGGAGCATTCACCGGATACCTGGTGGAGCGCCACAGTCAGCGGCGCCCCCTCTGGCAACTGGCCCTGGAGATCCTCGGTTTCACGGCCCTGATGCTCGTCATCGAATTTCCCCTCACGCATCGCCTCACGCGCTTCACCCTGGGGCAGGTCCAGAAGGAACTTGCCTTCAACCTCACCATCGCCCTCGCGGTGCGCGGGGCCCTGGCGCTGAAGGGGCTGATGGGGAGGCGTTACGTGCTCATGGATGGGGAGCGGCTCGGGAAAAAGCCTTGAAAGAAGGGCGATCGGGAGGCACACTATCCCTCTTGCGAGTGAACAAGCCGCGGACCTGAGCTGTCTGCGGTCGGTTCCAGGAGGCACAGATGAGAGAGAATATTCACCCCGTGATGCACGACGTGACGGTGCACTGCCAGTGCGGTTTCGAGTTCCAGACCCGCTCCAGCAAGAAGGAGCTGCGCGTGGAAGTCTGCGCCGAGTGCCACCCCTTCTACACCGGTCGTCAGCGCGAAATGAAGGTCGCCGGCCGCGTGGAGAAGTTCAACAAGAAGTATGCGAAGGCCCTGGGCACCGCGACTCCCGAAGCCGAAGCCACGGCCGAAGTCGTCGTCGAGACGCCTGCCGCCGAGTAGAGACAGCGTTCCGAGGAGCGGGCCGGATTTCCGGCCCGCTCCTTTTTCATGCCTTCGCCCCTGCCATGAACGAGGGGGACCGCCCGGTCGCTTCGCGCCCTCTGCGTCCCCCTCGTGCACCCCACGTGGTGGGCAAGCAAAGCCCGCTCACCGCGTCTGTCCGGAGACCCCATGCGCGACCAGCTTGAAGCCCTCGACGCCAAGTTCCAGGAGGTGGAAGCCCAGCTCCAGGATCCGGATGTCGTCTGCGATCCCAAGAAGCTACGGGAGCTGACGCGCCTGCGTTCCGAGCTGGAACCGGTGGTGCTGGCCTGGTCCGCCCAGCGCACGCGCCTTAAGCAGCTGGAGGAGGCGGAAGAGGTCCTGGGGGACACGACCATGGAGGCGGAGATGCGCGAGCTGGCCGAGATGGAGATCCCGGACCTGAAGACCGGCATCGCCGCAGGCGAGGCCGAGCTGCTCAAGCTGCTGGTGCCCAAGGATCCCAACGACGCGCGCAACGTCATTCTTGAGGTGCGCGCGGGCACGGGGGGCGAGGAAGCGGCGCTCTTCGCCGCGGAACTCTTCCGCATGTACGTGCGCTACGCCGAGCGCAAGGGCTTCCGCGTCTCCGTGATGGACGAGAGCGAGGCGGACATGGGCGGTCTCAAGGAAGTCATCGCC
>CAYQAS010000007.1:0-68433 GCA_964415525.1 uncultured Solibacteraceae bacterium | reverse complement strand
GGCACGAAGGCCACGGCCTCCCGGTTGCCCAGGGTGATGGTGCCGGTCTTGTCCAGCAACAGCACATCCACGTCTCCGGCGGCCTCCACCGCGCGGCCCGAGGTGGCGATGACATTGGCGCGGATCATCCGGTCCATGCCCGCGATGCCAATGGCGCTGAGCAGGCCACCGATGGTGGTGGGGATGAGGCAGACGAGGAGCGCCACCAGCACGGTGAGGGCGATGGGGGCGCCGCTGCCCGCCAGCTTCACCGCGAAGGCACTGAAGGGCAGGAGGGTCGCCACCGCCAGCAGGAAGACCAGGGTGAGGGCCGCCAGGATGATGTCCAGGGCGATCTCGTTGGGCGTCTTCTGGCGCTTGGCGCCTTCCACCATCGCGATCATGCGGTCGAGGAAACTGTCCCCGGGGTTGGAGGTGATGCGCACGACGATCCAGTCGGAGAGCACCTCCGTGCCACCGGTGACGGCGGAGCGGTCGCCGCCGCTTTCCCGGATCACCGGCGCGCTTTCACCCGTGACGGCCGCCTCGTTGACGGAGGCGATGCCCTCGATGACCTCGCCATCCAATGGAATGGTGTCGCCGGCTTCCACCAGGACGAGATCCCCCAGGCGCAGGCTGCCACTGTCCGCCGGTTCCCAGGCACGATCACCGGGACTGCGAAGCTGCTTCGCGGTGACATTCCGGCGACTCGCCCTCAGGGCATCCGCCTGGGCCTTGCCGCGACCCTCCGCCAGGGCCTCCGCCACATTGGCGAAATAGAGCGTGAACCAGAGCCACACGGCGATCTGGAGGATGAAGCCGGGGCGCGCCTCGCCGTGACCCCCCAGGCTGTGGAGCCAGAGGAGGGTGACGAAGAGGCTGCAGATCCAGACGACGAACATCACCGGATTGCGGACCTGATGGCGCGGGTCGAGCTTCCTGAGGGCATCGAGCAGGGCGCGACGGAGCAGGGGACCGCGAAGGAGGGAGGAGGAAGAGGAGGTCATTGAGGTCGACTCACGGGTTGTCTGGAAGGGAATGGGCCACGAAGGCACACGAACGGCTTTTGGTCTCGTGTATCCGCAGCGGCAGATACCGAGAGGGCACACGAAGAACGGAAGCGCGGCTGGTGGCCTTTCTTCGTGTCCGCCCGAAGGCGGTCTTCGTGTGCCTTCGTGGCTGCTTTTCATGTCAGAGATGTCCCAGGTGTTCGGCGAGGGGGCCCAGGGCGAGGGCGGGCAGGAAGGTCAGGGCGCCCACCAGCAGGACGATGGCCACGAGCACGACGATGAAGAGCGGGCCGTGGGTGGGCAGGGTGCCGGGTCCGGGAGGGGTGCGTTTCTTGGCGGCCAGGGAACCCGCGATGGCCAGCACGGCGGCGATGGGGGCGAACCGGGCGCCCAGCATGGCCAGGCCGAGGCCCAGGTTGCTGAAGACCGTATCCGCCGTGAAACCTCCGAAGGCGCTGCCGTTGTTGGCGGAGGCGCTGGTCCAGGCGTAGAGGATCTGGCTGAAGGCGTGGGGGCCGGTATTGCTGACCCAGGAGGCGACCTTGGGGTGCAGCACCGTCAGGGCCGCGCCCACCAGGATGAAGGCTGATGGGATGAGCACGACGAGCGCGGCCATCTTCATTTCGAAGGCCTCCACCTTCTTGCCGAGATACTCCGGCGTGCGGCCCACCATGAGGCCCGAGACGAAGACGGCGATGAAGACGAAGATCAGCATCCCGTAGAGGCCCGACCCGACGCCGCCGAAGGCCACTTCCCCGATCTGCATGAGGACCATCTGTGAGAGGCCCGCCAGCGGGGACATGGAGTCGTGCTGGGCGTTCACCGCGCCACAGCTGACGGTGGTGGTGACGGTGGAGAAGACGGTGCTGGCCTCCACGCCGTTGCGCAGCTCCCGGCCCTCCAGGCTGCCCACGGTCTGGACAACACCGGGCTGGGAGACCGCTTTCACCGGGCGATGCTCGGACCAGCCCGCGAGGGCCGTGGCCAGGACCAGAATCGCGCTCATGGCGGTGAACAGGGCCCAACCCTGGCGGCGGTCTCGCACCAGCTTGCCGAAGGTGAAGCAGCAGGCGGTGGGGATGAGCAGGATGCCGATCATCACGACGAAATTCGTGAGGGCCGAGGGGTTGATGAAGGGATGGGCGAAGTTCGCGCCGAAGAATCCGCCGCCGTTGGTGCCCAGGATGGCGATGGCCATCTGGGAGGCCACGGGGCCCAGGGGCAGGAACTGGGCCGCCGGGGCACCGGCAACGGGGGGTGCCAGCCACAGGGCGCTCACGCCAGGCAGGAAGGTCTGAATCACGCCCTGGCTTACCAGGAACAGCGCGAAGAGCACCGAGAGAGGCAGCAGCACATAGAGGTTGATCCGCACCATGTCGACCCAGAAGCTGCCCAGGTTGGTGGCCTTGCGGCGGCGGATGCCCCGCGCGAGGGCGGCCATGACGCAGAGGGCCGTGGCCGCGCTCAGAAAATTCTGGACCCCGAGCCCGAGCATCTGGGCCAGGTGCCCGAGGGCCGCCTCGCCGGAATAGGCCTGCCAGTTGGTGTTGGTGACGAAGCTGGCGGCGGTATTGAAGGCCAGGGCCCAGCTCATGGGGCCGAAGCCCTGGGGGTTCAGGGGCAGGTGGTGCTGCAGGCGCAGCAGGACGAAGAGGAAGGCGAGTCCCAGCAGGTTGAAGGCCAGCACCGCGCCCAGATACTGCTTCCAGTCCATGCGGTGGCCCGCCTCGATGCCCATGAGCCGGTAGAGCCCGCGTTCCAGGGGGCCCAGGAAGCGCGCGGAGGCCACGGGCTCCCGCTCCAGCACATCCCCCAGATACTCCCCCAGGGGACGCCCCAGCAGCAGAAGGGCGGCGAAGATTCCCGCCAGGATCAACCAGAGGAGCGGGCTCATTGGAACCGCTCCGGGCGCAGCAGCGCCCCCACGAGATACACCGCCAGGCCCGAAGCCAGGACGGCGGCCAGGATTCGGAGTCCGAACATGCAACCACCTCCGATCCCAAGGGTCGGTGGGGCGGCGTCAAGGGGATGTCAAGAAGGGGGGCCTGGGTATCAAGATCGCGTCAAGACCGGCGTGGGAACCGTCGATGCCGCACCAAGGCCGAACTGGGAGACCATGGAGCCATGCTCCGCTTCCTTCTGCGCATCGTGCTGGAACTGGCCTCCATCCCGGGGGTCATCGTCCATGAACTGGGGCACCAGATGGCCTGCTGGATCACGGGCACGCGGGTGCTCAAGGTCTGCTACTTCCGCTTCGGCTTGCCGCCGGGCTACGTTATCCACGAACGGCCCGCTACCGTGTGGCGGCACCTCCTGGTGGGCTCCGGCCCCTTCCTGCTGAACACATCGTTGGGTCTCGCGTGGGGCTGGATGGCGCGTCAGGGCTTCGACTGGATCCGCGACCCGTTCTGGACACGGGCTGTCCTCACGTGGCTGGCGGTGGCCATCGCCATGCATGCTTTCCCCAGTCTGCCGGACGCCAATAACGTCATGTCGGACATCTGGAGCAAGGGCGTGCGCTGGTACACCCGGCTCCTGGCCACGCCCCTCGGCGCGCTGCTCTACCTCGGCGCCTTCGGCAGCTGGATCTGGCTGGATGTGGCCTGGGGCGTGGCGGTGGGATGGTGGCTGCCGGGGCGGATCACTCCATTCGGGCCGTGAAGTCCTGACGAATGGCCGCGTCGCCGCTTTGGAAGCTGGGGCGGAGCGGAAGTTGGATCACTTGGGTGTCTTTCTGGGGGAGGTGCGGGTGATTCAGGGCCATCAGGTAAAAATCCTCGCCATCCCGCTTGAGTTGGAGGGTGGCGCAGAGGTGCGTGTGGCAGTCGACGTCGCCCGGGAGCAGGAGCTGGTTCAGCACCACGCGCTTCGCGGAAGTTGGCGCGGCAAGGGAAGCGCCGATGGCCTGGATGCAGCCATCCACGACCAGGGCGTCCTGCCCGATGCGGATGGTGCCGTGACGGGATCCACGATCCGATCGGGCCCGAGGAGGGCGATTTGCGCAGAGAGACCCGTGGCCAGCAGCATGGCTGGCGTGATGGCGACACGGCAGGCCCGTCAAGGGTTTGCGATATAACAGTAGTGATTTATAATAAATTTTTTAGATTGGAGAAAGGGCCGAGGCGTGCATCTACTTTGTGCCCAACGCCATCCGAGGATTGACCCTGGCAATGGTCGGGGCTGGAGTAGGCATAGGCTGCCGTTGTAAACAATAATCATTCACAAGTAGCGTAAAATGTTAGGAACGGCATTAACGACCATGCTCTGCATGGCCCCCCCTCACCGGAGTCGATGAGTATTCCTAAAACGGCCATTTGCCCGGCGGCGGCCAAGATTTGGTTGGCTGACCCATGGCAGGGCTTCAGCATGGAAAACGATGGGATCGAACACGATTGGCCGGAGATCCCAGGCGGAGGGGGTCTCGGTGGTGGCGGTTCGTGTTCTCAAGGGGCCAATAGTGCGGGCCAATATTGTTGTAATGGAGCTGATTCAGGCCTAGGGTCTAATTGGTTCAGAGGCATCTGGGTGACGAAGACTGATAACACCATGGATTACCAAGCTGGATCGCATCAACACTAGGTCACTAGGTCGAGGTCATTTCCAAGGTCAAGCCCAAAGGGCGTGACCTTGATAGAGAAGGATATCGTCATGTATTTGGCTCTCCCTAGCGCGCCGCCTGCCCAGGTCGATCAGGCGACTTTGCTTCCGACTCTGCGTTTCCATCGCAGAGTGTCAGCACCCGAGGGTACTCCGGGTCGTGGTACCGTTTTTTCGGGTGCTACCGTTGCCGGTGTCCGCGATCGTGGTCAGTGGATCCTTTTCGATCCTTATGATCCCATGGGCCAGCACACGCAGTTTGTGGATCTTCCGGATAAAGCAGTCGCATCTGGGGCGCTTTCTACGGTGCGGGAGGAATGGCTTTATGCCACGCGAGGTCGGGCCATCTTCCGCCGCCGAATGACCGGGGGAGAGTGGCAGCCATGGTTCGAGGCTCCCCGTCCCTTCTCGGCTTTCGAAGTGACGGGCATCGACCGCGTGACGCTGTTGTTCCCGGAAACGCCATCTCCGGACTTTAAGCCGTTCTGGCCGCCTCAGCGGACGCTGGAAACAGGGCGCTTCCAGCGGCTGGATGTCCCCTTTGCAGAGGTCTGGGACACCGCATCGGGCACCTTGATCCGGCGGCACGACCTGCCCGGGGAGATCCTGGAGCTCGACCGGATGGTCCAGGGGGTTCGGTTCACGATCTGGACCGCCCGCAGCGAGGACGATCTGCTGGTGTACCTGGAGGGACTTGGGCACCTCTACCTACTGGAAGCGGGTCGCGGCGAGATGGTCAAGATGTCCACGCCCTGGAAGACCCTCGAGCCGGCCCATGTCCGCAGTCTGCTCAGCCAGTTGTCTCGCGGGCAGCGTGCCGCCATCACCTCGGGGGACTTCCTTCCATCGACCATGACTATCTCCCCCGCGGAGGGCGGAGGGTTCCGGTTCGCGTACTGGGACAAGCCTCTGGATGAGGACTTGTTCAGCGCCAATGCTCATATTCCAATTCGGCCGATGGAGGGCGAAGTGGTTCTGCGGCCCCCGAGGCTCCCCAAGGGGGAGGCGCCGACAACGCCCTACGGGAACCTGACCTATCACAGCTGGGCCTGGACTCCCGGCAAGCGCGCCCTCAGCCCCTACCGTGCCACCCATCTCGTGGATCCCATGGTTCGTTCCAACTGGGCCGAACAGGGCGGAAACAACGCGCTGAACGAACTGACGATGATCTCCGGAACCTTCCTGACGCCTGAGGGCGAGTACCAGCCCATGCGACCTACCTCCAGCGGATGAGGGTCCTATACGCTGCGCGCACGAAGAAGCCGATACCCAGGACCCCGGGGGATCGCATCAACGAGGAGGCCGACAAGGCCCGGGAGGCGGAAAAGGCGAAGGCCGCACCCTCGACTGTGGAGCGCCAACCAGCGTCCAAAGCCGATCCGGAAAAGCCCAAGGAGCAGGCGAAGGCGTCGGATCCTGCGAAGGGCAGCGGGGACAAAGCTGTGAAACCTCCCCAGTCCTGAGAGCGTGGTGTCGCCTCCGGGGCTCAAGGGCACCAGAGGCTGCTCTCTGCTCCTGGTATCGCGCTTGTTGGGGTCGCCCCGCCTCCGAAGGCCTCCTGCCGTACTGCGTCGAAATCCGGAACAAAGGGCCTTTCCATCACGGGGTGAGCCCGGCGGATGCGATCCATGCGGAAGAGCCGTGCGGCGCCGGTGGCGGTGTCGCGGGCGAGCACGTACCAGGCGGGCGCCTCCACCATGAGTCCATGGGGTTCCACGCACCGATGCGTCTCCTGGCCCAGGCGATCGCGGTATTCGAAGGCCAGGCAGACCCGTTTTCCGAAGGCCTTCTCGAAGGCACCGAGCAGCTCTGCAGGGGGGTGGCCAAGTTCGGCCTGGATCCGGGGGCTCGCCGGGCGACCGACGTGTACCCGTCGGACCAGGGCCCGGACCGATCGTGCCCGTTCCCGCGGGAGGCTGGCCAGGAGTTTGTGGAGGGCAGCACGGGTGGCCCCACTCCAGGGCATCTGGCTCACGCTGGCGGCCAGGTGGGTGGAGAGCCAGAGGGCCGCCACCTCGTCCTCCGTGAGATGGACGGCGGTCACGCTGGCTTCCCGCTCCAGGCGGATGCCCCCACCCGGACCGCCCTCGCCTTGGATGGGCCAGCCCGCCTCTCGCAGGGTGGCCAGATCCCGAAGCACCGTGCGGCCCGTCACCCCCAGCGCCTCCGCCGCCGCTCTCACGGTGGTTGATTCGACGCCCCGCAGGAGCTCCAGAAGGCGAAAGACCCGGTTCACGCGCACCATCGATGACAGATTCTGTCATGGATAGGGGACAGGATGGGAGCGAGCCCATTCCCATTCTGGCCCCTATCCATGGAGGTTCCCGATGTCCAAGTCCATGCTTCCCACTTCGCAATTCGTGGAAGGCCCCCAGGGGCAGCTCCATCTCGAAGACGGCGGTTCTGGAGGCACCCCGGTGGTTCTGGTCCACTCCGCGGCCGGATCGACCACCCACTGGGAGGCCCAGCTCTCCCACCTGCGCCAAACCCGCCGAGCGATTGCGTTGGATGTCCGGGGCCATGGACGCTCCGAAGCCCCCCGGGACGGCAGCTACGCCGTGGCGGCCATGGGGGCCGATGTGGTGGCCGCAGCCGATGTCCTTGGCCTGGAGCGATTCATCCTGGTGGGGCACAGCCAGGGTGGGGCCGTGGCCATTGCGGCGGCCGCCCAGGTGCCCGAGCGGGTAGCCGGGCTGGTGCTCCTGGATCCCGCCACGGACGGGCGGCTCATGCCGAAGGAAGAGGCCGCAGGGCTCATGGCCGCCCTCCGTTCCCCAGCCTATGCCCAGATCACGGAGGGCTATTGGAGGAGCCTGCTCTCTGGGTCCCGACCGGAGGTTGTGGAGCAGCTCCTGACGGATCTCCATGCCACTTGCACCGAAGCGGTCATCGGCGGCCTGGAGGCCCTGTTCACCTTCGACCCCCTGGCCCCCTTGAGGACCTTTTCCGTCCCGTGCCTTTCCGTGATCACGCCTCTCACCGACCGCCCGGATGCCCTCCACCGGCTCCTTCCCGATCTCCCCATGGAAAGGGTTGAAGACACCGGACACTGGCTTCAGCTGGACGCACCGGAAAGGGTGAATGCCATCCTGGATCGATTCCTGGTCAAGGTTCCCTGAGCCGTTCCCGCGGGAACGGGCGACCCGATCTGCTCCAGCCGGATCAACACCCGTCTGCCTCCTGGCTGCTTTGCCCCGCAGTGCATGGTTGTTGCGGTTCGGCGTCAGGAAGGGTGGCGATGCGGCCGTTAAATTTCCTTGGCAGGTATGAAAATTTACCGCTTCGGGCGCAGGCCTGTCGTGATGGATCCAGCCTCGGGAATCCGCCTTTCCCTTGGTATCCTGGTCGTTCCGCCCGGTCCGGGTTCGTGCATCCCGGAACCGCGGCGGTCCGTTTTTCAGGAGGGTCCCATGTGCGGTGTTGCCGGTGTCTTTGAAGCCGAAGGAGCCTCGGGGCTCGTCTCGTCCATCCTGTTCGCGATCCAGCACCGGGGCCAGGAGAGCTGCGGTGCCGCCGCCCGGGATGCCAAGGGCCGCATCAATGCTCACAAGGGCATGGGCCTGGTGAAGAACGTGCTGGACGAGGAGGTCCAGGCGCGCCTCTCCGGCACCATCGCCATCGGCCACGTGCGCTATCCCACCGCCGGGGGTAGCGACATCGTGAATGCCCAGCCCCACACCATCGAACTGGCTCAGGGCCCGATCATGGCCATCAGCTCCAACGGCGACCTCATCAACTATGGCGAGCTGCGCACGCGTCTGGAATCCGAGGGCGTGACCTTCAAGAGCGACAACGACGCCGAGCTCATCGGTCGCCTGATCGCCATGTATCACGTGCGCCAGAACCTGAGCATCGAGGACAGCATCGCCAAGGCCCAGGACGAACTGAAAGGTGCGTTCTCCACGCTCCTGATGTGGCGCGACAAGCTATATGCCTTCCGCGATCCCCACGGCTTCCGGCCCTTCGTCATGGGCCATCTGAGCTGGGACGGCCAGGGCGAGCAGCCGAGCGAAGGCTCCGTCTTCGCCTCCGAGTCCTGTGGCTTCGGCATCATCGGTGCGACGCTGGTGCGCGAGGTGAAGCCCGGCGAGATCCTGCGCATGGAGTCGGGCAAGCCGGTCACCACCGTGCGGCACGCGCCGCTCCGGCCCCGCCACTGCGTCTTCGAGCTCATCTACTTCAGCCGCCCCGACAGCGTGGATTTCGGTGAGCGGGTCTACCAGGCCCGGGAGCGCATCGGCGCCTGCCTGGCGGCCAAAGACGGCGCCCTCTCCAACGACAACCTCGTGGTGATGCCGGTTCCGGACTCCTCCAACTTCGTGGCCCTGGGCTATGCCAAGGCCAAGGGGGCGGAATTCGGCATGGGCCTCCTGCGCAACCACTACGTGGGCCGCACCTTCATCAAGCCCACCCAGAAGGCCCGGGACGAGGGCGTGCAGCAGAAGTTCAATCCGCTGCCGGACTTCTTCCCCGGCAAGCGCGTGGTGCTGGTGGACGATTCCATCGTGCGCGGCACCAGTCTTCGGAAGATCGTCGCGATGATCCGCAAGGCGGGCGCCGCGGAGGTGCACATCCGCATCGGCTCCCCCAAGGTGATCGGCTCCTGCTTCTACGGCATCGACACGCCCACTCGCGATGAGCTCATCGCCAACCGCATGAGCGAGGCCGAGATCCAGGCCTACCTCGGCGTGGACAGCCTGACCTACCTGGAAGTCGGCGACTTCGACGGTCTGCTGCCCGAGCGGCGCCAGGACTTCTGCACCGCCTGCTTCGATCTGGACTACATCTACCCCCCCGAGCACTTCGGCGAGAAGCAGAACGTCGTGTCTGTCGCGGAGTAGGGATCCGTCCGGAAAGTGCTATGGACCCGCCAGCCATCGACCACCCGATGGCAGGCCTCGCCCGTCGATGCAGGTTTTTACCCTTCAGCGGGAGGGTGCTTCCACTCCTGCAGTTCGCAGGATCGACTGAAAACGGGCCACCCGAGCCAGGGATTGGAGCGAGGCCTCGAGGTCGATGGACTTGACTCCCGTGGAGTCGGCACGTTGGACGATCGTGGTGACACGGGGGCCCACCGCGGCCAGTTCATCCAGGCGCTGCTCACGCCACAGGTGCAGCAATAGCAAGGGCGGCAGATCCGTTGCCCACTGGGCGACCTCGCCATCCAGGGTCGGGAGGGTGCTGAGCAGATCCATCAGGCGGCGCAGGCTCTGCTCCATGCGCCGACCGTCGGTGGCGCTGGAAAGGCTCGCCAGGGTCATCAGGGCCTTGGCCAGCATCCGCTCGTGACCCGGGGGGGCGACCTCCAGGATGCGGACGGCGCGCTCTGCCGATGGGATCCCATCTAGCTCAAGGTGGTCGGCGAGGTCCATCAGGAACTCCGCCACCAGCGGGTGCGTGGTCCCGAGCCGCGCATCGCCTTCCTCAATGAGTTTCTCGAGGGCCTGTCTGCGGGCGCTTCCGCTGGGCAGGCGGCTCCAACGCCAGCGCAGGCCCTCTTCCAGCTTGCCGGGCAGGAGGTTTTGCGGAGCGTCGGGATCGAGGGCGATGAGCAGCCGCCAAGGTTCGCGAGTCAGGAGGGCGGTTTGGCCTGGCATCACTTTGGCGCCATGACGGTCGGCCAGGGCTCGAAGGGCTTCGGCGGGAAGCTGGTTCCGGGCAAGGGCGGAAGCCACACCTGGAAGGGCTGGGGGTTCGGGCACGTCCAGAACGGCGGTGCACCATGCGGCGAGCCATCCCATGGCTTCGGGCTCATGTCCTAATCCGAGGGCTGCCTGAAAGCGCCAGCCCAACGTCTGGGCGCTTTCCCGTGGGCGCGGGGCCCCCAGGTAAGCCGTGAGTTGGCGCCATCGTTTGAGCTGGGCTAGCAGGGAGGGGAGCCCTGGGCCCTCGGGCGTTTCCAGGCTCAATCGGAGCTGGATCAGCGCCTCGACCTCCTCACCGTGACCCGCCGCCTGCTGCAGTGCTGTCCAGGTTTCCAGGCGTGCGGCGAGGTCGGAGGAGGCGATTCGTACGGCAGCCTTCAACTTCAGCGTGCCCAGGTCCAGAAGGGAAGCATCGGGGTGCTCGCGCAAGTGGGCTTCTGCCGCCCCGAGGGCCGCCATGAGGGCTTCCGGACCGCTGGCTTCCGTAAGGTTCTCTCGGAGCAATTCGGCGACGCGGTCCCAGGCTTCCAGGAGGGTGGCGATGCGAAGGCGCTGGACGCGAGGCGTCCTCAGCTTGGTGAGGTGGGCATCCAGCCGCTGCAGCAGCCGGGTCGACGGCCTCGACAAGGGGCCACCCTTCAGGGCTTCCACGAGATGGCACACGGGCTCCAGGTCCCCCTGTTCCGCCAAGGTGGCGGCGTCCAGGCGATCCAGCAGGGCGGTCAGGTCCGTGCGGAGGTGCTCGTCGCCCTGGAGGGCTGCCAGGCGCCACACGCGATGGGCATCCTGCTTGAGACCGAGGGGCCGGACCCGCTGGGTGAGGGTGCGATCCGAGCGTTCCGATCGCCAGAGCCGTGCCAGATGGCCACAAAAGATCAGCATGGGCTCCACTTCGGCAGGGGTGAGCCAAGGGCCATAGTGGTCCTCCACCGCGGCGGCCAGGTCCTTTTCGAGGCGTGGATGGGACGGCTCCGTAGCGATGCGGATGCGGAGCGCCTCGTCCCGCCAGGGCGTGGCGCGTAGGCCGCCCAGGGATCCCAGGATTCCCAAGGCTTCAAGGTCCGGCAGACGTTGGACGGCCTTGGGTCCCCAGGCCTTCTGGGTGGTGCGCCACTGCTCGCTCAATCGCGAAGCCGCCAGGGTGAAGCGCCGCGTGCCAGCCTGCTCAGCGCCCAGGGCACATTCCAAGGCGCCGAGGGCCGCCTCGAGCAGCGGGAGGGCCCGGCTGTCTTCATGCAGGGTGGCGACGCAGAGGGACAGGCAGGCGGTCGTCTGACCGCGCAGGGCCTTCCACCGTTCGGGATTTGGAGATGCCTCCCATCCCAGGGAGGCTGCCGTTTGGGTGCAGAGCTGCAGGGCCGCAGCTTCCAACGGGGAGGGTGCCGGGGTGGTTTGGGGCGGAGGCGGGAGCATGGCTCATGGTACGTGTGCGTTCGCTTGATGCGCATCAAGGCGGGGCGATTGGAGGCATCCGATCCTTGGGTTCACGGAGGCCGCCATGCTGCGCCAGATCATCACCATCGACGAGGAGCTCTGCAATGGCTGCGGGGAATGCTGCGAAGGCTGCCCTGAGGGTGCGCTGCAGATGATCGATGGAAAGGCCCGGCTCATCTCGGACATTACCTGCGACGGCCTGGGCGCCTGCGTCGGCTCTTGTCCGGTGGGCGCCATCACCGTGATTGAGCGGGAGGCCGAACCCTACGACGAGCGCCTGACCCTGGACAACATCCTCCCCAAGGGCGCGAACACGCTGAAGGCGCACCTGAAGCACCTCTACGAACACGGCCAGACGACCTTCCTGAACACCGCCCTCGCCTACCTGAACGAACTCCAACACCCGATCCCCAACTACAAGGAGAAAGCCATGGAATGTGGTTGCCCCGGTTCCGCCGCCCGCACCATCGAACGCCCTAGCATCCCCACCCAGATCGGGGCCGAGCCGCGGGAGGGCCTGGTGAGCCAGCTCACCCAGTGGCCCGTACAGCTCCACCTCATCAGCCCCATGAACCCCGCCTTCCAGAAGGCGGACCTGCTGCTGGCGGCCGACTGCGTCGCCTTCGCCATGGCGGACTTCAATCAGACCCACCTTGCGGGGAAGAAACTCGCCATCGCCTGCCCGAAGCTGGACACGAACCAGCAGGTCTACCTCGACAAGCTCACGGCGCTGGTGGATCAGGGCCAGATCAACACCCTGACCGTCATGATCATGGAAGTGCCCTGCTGCGGCGGGCTCCTGCGCATGGCGCAGCAGGCTGTGGCCCAGGCCACCCGCAAGGTGCCGGTAAAGGCGTTAGTCGTCGGGATCGACGGCAGCATCAAGCAGGAAGCCTGGGTCTGAGGCTCAGGCGGGATAGGCAAACAGGAAGAAGTGCAGGGCGTTGAGCCCCAGGTGCAGCGCCACCGGATGCCACGGGACGCGCCGCACCTGGTAGGCCAGCCCATAGGCGAGGCCGGCGAAGATGGCCACCAGGCAGTAGAGCCAACCACCCTGGGCGTGGGCCAGGCCGAAGAAGAGGCTGGTGACCACCAGGGCCATCCAGGGCGAGTCGAAGGCCTGCTCCAGGGCAGGCTGCAGTGTCATCCGGAAAAGCGCCTCCTCCGGGATGCAGACGAAGCAGAGGTTGGCCAGGAGCCAGGCGGGCCAGATGCTTGGCACCTTCGGATCCCAGACGTAGGTCCCGAGGGTCGAGGCGATGAGGATCGTGGCCGCGAGGGGAAGTGCGGCCCAGGCCCAAAGCTTGCGTTGACCTTCTGGGCGGGAGGTGGGGATTCCCGCCATTAGCAGAAGCATTCCCGCGCAGGCTTTATCCAGGTTCCATCGAAGGGTGAAGGACCCGCTGCGGGGCGAAAGCGGTCCCTCGAAGATCTGCTCCGTGTGGAAGCCCGGTACGAGGTGCAGTCCCATGGAGAGCACCAGCAAGGCGAGACCGGCGAGGGCCCAGCCACGGAACCTGACCGGGCCGCGGGTCCGAATCCAGACGAGCCCTCCCCCCAACGCCAGCGCAAGGGCACTCGCACTGTTCAGATGGCCGACAATCCCGGCGCCCACCAGGGCCACGCCTGCGGGAATGAAGGCCCAGCGGATCCTCCAGAGCCCAAACAGCAGTGCAAGGCCCATGGTCAGGAAGGTGACCAAGGTCAGGGGCGCCGGGAGGGCCAGGCCTGTGTGAACGATGGACATGTCCTCATTATGAACACGCCGCGGCTATCCCAAGCGAGGGGAGCCTCCGTATGCTAAAGGCCTCGTGTCACGAGGCCTTTCCGGCGGTGCTCATGCGACTCCCCTCTCTTGCCCTCTCCCTTGCTGCATTCACCTTGGCCGCGGCACCCGCAGATCCAGGCTGGATGCGCACGCCCGCGCTATCCCCAGACGGCCGCACCATCGCCTTCACCTACCGCGGCGACCTCTATCGTGTCCCTGCAGCTGGTGGTGCAGCGGTGCCTCTGACCACCCATGAGGCTCACGACACCCAGCCGGTGTGGAGCCCTGATGGCAAGTGGATCGCCTTCGCCAGCGACCGCAGCGGCAATTTTGACGTCTACGTGATGCCCGCGGAGGGTGGTCTGGCGAAGCGCCTGACCTTCCATTCCGCGAACGAGACACCCTATGCCTTCACACCGGATGGCACGAAGGTGATCTTCAGCGCCGCCCGGCAGGACACCGCCGCCAACCGCCTCTTCCCCACGGGCTCCCAGCCGGAGCTCTACACCGTGCCCGTGCGCGGCGGGCGCCTGGAACAGCTGCTGACCACGCCTGCGGAGGCGGTGAGCATGAGCCGGGACGGCCGTTTCCTGCTCTATCAGGATCAGAAGGCCGGCGAGAATCCCTGGCGCAAGCACCACACCAGTGCCGCCGCCCGGGACATCTGGATGTGGGATGTGAAGGCGGGCGCGCACCGGAAGCTCACCACCTTTCCCGGCGAGGACCGCAACCCTGTGCTGGTGGAGGGCGACCAGGCTTTCGTCTACCTGAGCGAGGAGGGCGGCACTTTCAATGTCCACAGACGTTCCCTGAAGGGTGGCCCCGCGGTGCAGCTGACGCACTTCAAGCAGCACCCCGTGCGCTTCCTGAGCGCGGCGGTGGATGGCACCCTCTGCTTCGGCTTCGATGGCGGGATCTACACCCAGAAGGCGGGTGCCCAACCCAGGCGCGTGCCCGTCACCATTCCCCTGGATCTGAAGGGCGAAGACACCCGTGTGCTGCCAGTGGCGGGAGGGCTCAAGGAGCTGGCGGTCTCCCCGAGCGGCAGGGAAGTGGCCTACCTTTTCCGGGGCGAGGTCTTTGCCACGGCGGTGGAGGGCGGGCTCACGAAGCGGATCACCCGCACGGCGGAGGCGGAGCGGGGCGTGACCTTCACCCCGGACGGCAAGGGACTTGTCTACGCCTCGGAGCGGAACGGGCGCTGGTCCATCTTCGAGACCCGCCGCGTGCGCGCCGACGAACGCCACTTCCACGCCGCCACCCAGCTCAAGGAGTCGCTGCTGGTGGGAGGCGAAGTCGATGCCGATCAGCCCCAGCTATCTCCGGATGGCAAGGAGCTGGCCTACATCGAGGCGGGGCGCCGACTCCGCATTCTTAACTTGGAGTCCAAGCAGACCCGCACCCTGCTCACGGAACAGGCGATCTTCAGCCAGTCCGAAGGCGGCCACGCCTACCGGTGGAGCCCTGACAGCCGCTGGATCCTGTTCGATCTCTCCCTGCCGGGCATCGCCCCCGGTGAGATCGGCCTCGTGCGCGCCGATGGCAAGGGCGGCGTCGTGAACCTCACCCAGAGCGGCTTCAACGACGGCAACGCCCAGTGGATATTGGGCGGCAAGGCCATGCTCTGGACCAGCAATCGGGATGGCCTCAAGCCCGTGGCCCAGAGCGGCCCCAGCCAGCAGGATGCCTACGCCCTCTTCTTCACCCAGGACGCCTGGGACCGCTTCCGCCTGACCAAGGAGGAACTGGCCCTGGTCAAGGAGGGCGAGGAGAAGAAGGACGACAAAAAGGATGAGAAGAAGGATGCCAAGCCGGAGGCCAAACCCGAACCCAAGGTGGAGCCGCTGAGCTTCGATCTGGAGGGGCTGGAGCACCGCAAGGCTCGGCTGACGCTGCATTCCGCGAGCCTGGGGGATGTGTTGCTCAGCAAGGATGGCGAGACCCTCTACGCCCTGGCGCGCTTCGAGAAGGGCCTGAACCTCTGGTCCACCAGCCTGCGCACCCGGGAAGCGAAGCTGGTGCTGACCCTGAACGCCAACAGCGCCCACCTGGAGTGGGACAAGGAGCAGAAGAATCTCCTGCTGCTGGCGGATGGCAGCCTGTCGAAGATCGATCCCGCCACCGCCAAGCGCGACCCCATCGCGCCCCAGGGGGAAGCCACCCTGGATGTGGCGGCGGAGCGGCGCGCCATGTTCGAGCATGTCTGGCGGCGCACGAAGACCGCCTTCTACACCGCCGGTCACCACGGTGCCGACTGGGACGGCCTCAAAGCGGTCTACGCGAAGCACCTGCCGCACATCAGCAACAACCACGAGTTTGCGGAACTGCTGAGCGAGATGCTGGGGGAACTCAACGTCAGCCATTGCGGGACGAGCTACAACCCCATGAATCCGCTGGGAGATGCCACCGCCAGCCTCGGTGTGCTGCTGGATCCCGCCTACCAGGGCGACGGCGTGAAGATCGTGGAAGTCCTCAAGGGCGGTCCGCTGGACAAAGACGGGCTCGGAGTGAAGCCGGGCACGTTGATCATGGCGCTGGATGGTGAGCCCCTGACCGCCGACCGGGATCTGGCCGCGAGCTTCAATCGCAAGGCGGGGCGACGCACGCTGGTGACTTTGAAATCCGGAGAGACGACGGTGGATGCCGTGGTGAAGCCCATCAGCCTGGGCGAGGAAAGCCGTCTGCTCTACCAGCGCTGGGTGAAGCGGAACCGCGACGAGGTGGAGCGTTTGAGCGGCGGCAAGCTCGGCTACGTGCACATCCCCGGCATGAATGACGGCGCCTACCGCACCGTCTTCGAGGAGGCCATGGGCCGCTTCGCCGAACGGGCCGGGCTGGTGGTGGACACCCGCAACAACGGCGGCGGCGACCTGGTGGCGGACCTCACCATGTTCCTCAGCGGCAAGGCCTTCTTCACCTACGGCACCGACACCCGCGCCACGGGGTTCGAGCCGAACTTCCGCTGGACCAAACCCAGCATCAGCCTCGTCAACGAGGCCAACTACAGCGACGGCCACTGCTACGCCTGCGCCATCCAGCAGCTGGGCCTCGGCAAGCTCATCGGCATGCCGGTTCCCGGCACCTGCAGCTTCGCCGGGTGGGAGATGCTGCAGGATCCGACCCTGCGCTGGGGCACCGTCCCCGTGGGCGTGAAGAACGCCAATGGCCAGTTTCTGGAGAACCGACAGACCGTTCCGGACATCCAGGTGGCCAACACCGCTGATACTGCCAGCGCCGGGAAGGACCTGCAGCTCGAGGCTGCGGTGGCGGAGCTGATGAAGCAGATCCGGTAGTTGCGACCGGTAGCTGAAGCGAGGGGCCGCAGATGCGGCCCCTCGCTTCATTCCAATGGGTTCGGTTCTACTACTTCTTGTCCTTGGGGGTCCAGGGGCGGGTCTCGCCGGAGCCTTCCTTCTTCTTCCACGCGGGCTTGTCGCCGTCGCGCTTCTCGAAGGGCTTCTTGGGCGGGCCATCGGGATTCCAGGGGCGCTTGGGGGCGGCACCGCTGGCATCCGGGGCGGCCTCGCCGGGGCGGCGCCACTCGCGGCTGCCGGGGTGCTCGGTCCGCTCGGGGCGTTCCGTGCCTTCCGGTCGCGGCGTCCACTCCTTGCGGGGCGGGCGGGCATCGCCTTCGACGCGGGGCTTCCGGTCGGCGTAGGGGGTCTTGTCCCCATAGGGCTTCTTGTCGCCGTAGGGCTTGCGATCCTCAAAGGTCTTGCGATCGCCGTACGGCTTGCGGTCCTCGTAGGGCTTCCGGTCGCCGTAGGGCTTCTTGTCCGGGAAGGGCTTGAATGCCTCGACCTTGGGGGGCGGGGGCACGGCGAAGCCTTCGTGGGCCTTGTCTTCGCGGCAGAGCAGGGCGGCCACGACGGCCTCGGGATTGCGGCCCTTCATCAGGCTGCGGGCGGCCTCCAGGCCGGTGAAACCGTCCCAGGCGTCCAGTTCACCGCCCAGGCGCTCGGCGCGGGCGACGCGGATCTCGTCCGGGGTGGGCACGATGCGCCACGTCAGCTCGAAGCCCCCGCGGCGGCTCCAGGCCCGCAGGATGCGGCTCTCCTTGGGGTTGACCAGGGCGAGGGAGGTGCCCTTCTTGCCCGCGCGGCCCGTGCGGCCGGAGCGGTGGGTGTAGGGCTCCAGCTGGGTGGGAATGCCCATGTGGACGACGAGGGGCAGGTCCTGGATATCGATGCCGCGGGCGGCGACGTCGGTGGCCACCAGCACGTGGAGCTTGCCTTCCTTGAAACTGGCCATGACGCGGGTGCGGGCGCTCTGGCCGAGGTCTCCGTGGATGGCGTCCGCTGCCAGTCCGCCGTCCCGCAGGGCCTGGGCGACTTCTTCCGCCTGAGCCTTCATCTTCACGAAGACGAGGGCTGCGGACGGGTTGTCGAAGCTCAGGAGATTCACGAGAGCCTTGACCGCGAAGTGATCCGCCACGAGGCAGCCGGTGTGGGTGATGTCGGCGTGGGCGTGGTGCTCGCCACCGGTGAGCGTGAGGCGCACGGGGTCGTTCAGGAAGCGCTTGGCCAGCGAGGCGATGGGGCCGGGCAGGGTGGCGCTGAAGAGGTAGGTCTGGCGCGGGGCGTCGCCACCGGCGGAGAGAATCTTCTCCACATCATCCACGAAGCCCATGGCGAGCATCTCGTCGCACTCGTCCAGCACCACCATGCGGAGGTTGGCGAGCTTGAGGGTGCCCTGATCGATGTGGTCCTGGACGCGGCCCGGGGTGCCCACGATGACGCTGGCGCCGTGCTTCAGCGCCTTGATCTGGGGGCCATAGGACAGGCCACCCACGAGAAGCGCCACGTCGAGGTTGGGCTGGACGCTCTTGATCTCCTCCGCCACCTGCTGCGCGAGCTCGCGGGTGGGGGTGAGGATGAGGGCCTGGGAGGCCACGTTCGGGTCCAGGCGGTGCATCAGGGGCAGGCCGAAGGCCAGCGTCTTGCCGCTGCCGGTGCGGCTCTGGACCAGCAGGTCCCGTCCCTCGCAGCCAGGGGCGAAGCAGGCCTCCTGAACGGACGTGGGGGTGGTGAAGCCGCGCTTGGCGAGGGCCGCCAGGAATGGCTCGGTGCAGCCGAGGGCTGCGAAGGTGGTGTCAGTCACACTGTCTCCATGGGCTCTTACCGGATCTCATGGGTGCGGAACTGCGCCTGCCGGATCTGGCCCGATCGATCAGTGTCGCGCAAAAAGAGCTTGAAGGCAAAGGGGAAGTTGTGAAAGAGCATTCTTTTTTGGCATGAACCTCTACGGGCCCCGCCGCAACCCTGCCTTCGAGGTGCTCCTGCCCGATCAGCCCGCTTCAGCCGCGCTGACGCTGTGGCCCATCCCCTTGATGGGCACAGCGGCAGGCAACTTCCGGCCATCTCGCAGGGCCTCGCGCAGCTTCGGCGGCGTGGCCATCGACGGGATCCTGGGCAGAGGCTGAAACGGCCTTATGCTTTTCCTATGGGAATTCTCGCCCGGATCCGTGGAAGTCGTCTCTCGCGTGCGATGCGGCCTGGCCGCCGTCCGCATCCGCTCCTTTCAGGCCAGGAGCTGCCGGGCATTCCGGTGGCGGCGGAGCGCATCTGTTGCCTGACGGAGGCGGCGGAGTTCCGCCGGGTCCTGCTGGAACGCATTGCCGGAGCCACCCGGCGAATCTACCTGGTGGCGCTCTACCTGCAGGATGACGAGGCGGGACGGGAGATCATGGACGCGCTCCACGCCGCGGTAGAGGCTCGGCCTGGCCTGGATGTCCGGGTGCTGGTGGACTGGCACCGGGCGCAGCGCGGGCTCATCGGCAAGGGGAAGAGCGCCGGCAATGCCGCGATGTATCAGAACTACGCGGCGCGGTTCGGTCAGGCCATCCAGGTGCTCGGCGTGCCGGTCCAGAATCGGGAGCTCTTTGGGGTTCTGCATCTGAAGGGCTTCATCATCGATGACGCGGTGCTCTACAGCGGTGCCAGCCTCAACGAGATCTACCTGGCGACCCATACGCGTTACCGGCTGGACCGCTACCACGTCATCGAAAGCCCGGCCCTGGCGGCCTGCATGGTGGACTACCTGCACCGGGTCTTCCTGGACAGCCCCGCGGTGTGCTCCCTTAACCAGCCCGTCATCCCCCGGCGCCAGTCGGGCGCCGTCCGTGCCTTCCGCAGGCATCTGCGCACCGAGCGCTATGACTTCCAGGCATCGGCTCCCGACCATGGCCAGGTGGTGCTCACGCCGCTTTCCGGGTTTGGCCGGGCAGACAATCCACTCAATGACGCGCTGCTGGCCCTGGTGAAGTCCACGCAGCGGGCGCTGGTTCTCTATACGCCCTACTTCAACCTGCCCCAGCCCATCGCCAAGGCCCTCGCCCGGCTCCTGGAGCAGGGCCGCAGCGTCACCATCGTCGTCGGGGACAAGGTCGCCAACGACTTCTACATTCCGCCGACGGAACCCTTCAAGACCATCGGCCTGCTGCCCTACCTCTACGAATCGAACCTGCGCCGCTTCGCTCTGAAACACCGGGAGGCGATTCGGGATGGGCGGCTGAACGTCCACCTCTGGCGCCACGCGGACAACAGCTTCCACCTGAAAGGTCTCTTCATCGATGACCGGGTGGCGGTGCTGACCGGCAACAACCTGAATCCGCGGGCCTGGACCCTGGATTTGGAGAACGGCCTGATCATCCAGGACCCTGAAGGGTTACTGGCCTCCATGCACGCCGCCGAACGGGCCGCCATCCTGGCCCATGCACCTCGGTTGGAGAGCTACCGGGACCTGGAGACGCCCCATCACTATCCGCTTCCCGTGCAGAAGGCCCTCAAGCGCATGAACCGGATCCGCCTGGACCGATTGGTAAACCGACTGCTCTGACCCCGTCGCAATTCTGGATTTGCGACGGGGAGCTTTGCTCCAAGGAGAAGTCGCCCTCCAGTGACCTTGGCGCAGCGGCCAGGTGATGCCCTTCCATCCGTTCCAGTGCGCACGCTGGCGCGAGAAGGTCTCCGCTGACCTACACTTTCCTCATGACTTTCCTGATCCTCGAAGATGAAGCCCGGACGGCGCAGGAGTTGCGCACAGGCATGGAGGCGGCGGGCATGGCCGCCGTGGTGGCTTCCAGTGCCGAAGAGGCCATGCGTCTGGCGGCGGCTCAGACCTTCGAAGCCATGGTGGTGGATGTAATGCTCCCGGGCATCTCAGGCCTGACGTTCGTTCAACGCCTGCGTGCGGCCGGCAATGAGACACCCGTGTTGTTCCTGTCCGCGAAGGGCACGCTGGAGGACCGCCTCCGGGGCCTGGAAATGGGTGGCAACGATTACCTCGCCAAGCCCTACAGCATTCTGGAGGTACTCGCCCGACTGCGCGTGCTCACGCGCCATGTGCCGCCCCCGGTGCCCCAGCGGGTGGAAGTCGCCGATCTCATCTGGGAACCGGACCTTCGGCGGATCACCCGCGCGGGGCGTCGCATCGATCTGACTCCCAGGGAATACACGCTGATGACCCTGCTGCTGAACCCGGTCGGCAAGGTCATCAGCAAGACCCACTACATCCAGGCCCTCTGGGGCATGGAGGGGCCGGTGGACCCCGGCGCCGTGGCGGTTCAGATCAATCGTCTGCGCAAGAAGGTGGACGATCCCTTCCCGGTGAAGCTCATCCACACCCTGCGCGGGGTCGGTCTGGTGCTGGATCCCCGTGAACCGTAGGGCTCCCAGCATCCTGGTTCGCCTGCAGGTGGGCATCGCCGTGGCGGCCTTGGTGGTGGCCTGCGGGCTGGCGGCCTTCATGGACTCGGCCCTTCGGCATTCCCTTGAACGCGAAGACGGGATGGTGATGGAGGGGCAGGTTCATGCCCTCTTGCAGGCTTTCGAGGCCGGCCAGCTGCCGGCACCTTCCGGTGTGGCCCGTCGGCCGGAGAAGGCCGAGTGGCGGCTTCTGGATGCCCAGGGGCGAACCGTGGCGGAGAGTCTTGGCATGGCGGGGATGCCTGCCCTGATCTGGCCCGAACCGGGGCTCCAGCCCATCGAATCCGAAGGCCCCGCGGGGATCTACAGCCTGATGAGCCGGGCCTGTCCCCAGGGTGCGGCGGGTACGGGGCGTCTGCTCCTGGCCATGGATCGCACCCATGAGGAGGTCTTGATCGGTGGCTTCCGGCGCACTCTGGCCCTGGGTGTGCTGCTCTTCAGCCTGGGAGCCGCGCTCCTGGGCCGCTTCATCGCACGGTGGGGACTGCGGCCCCTGCGTCGCATTTCACTGGAAGCCGGGATGATCCATCCTCGGAACCTCGACCGGCGCCTGGAGGAAGAAGCGTTCCCCAGGGAGTTGCAGGAACTCGTGGCCACCCTGAATGCCACCCTGGAGCGGCTGGAATCCGCCTTCCAGCGCCTCAGTCGCTTTGGCGCAGAGCTTGCTCATGAATTCCGCACGCCGCTCCAGAACCTGCGCAGCACCTTGGAAAACCTTACCCTGCGCGGAGATGCGCCAGCGACCCACCTGAATCAGCTCGGCGGGCTGCTGGAGGACTGCGACCGCATGGCCGCACTCATCGAGCAGATCCTCTTCCTGGCGCGAAGCGAAGGGCTGGAGGCGGCTCTTGCGACCGAGCCGGTGGATGTGCTGGAAGCCCTTGAGGAGGCCCATGCCTTCTTCGAGGCCGCGGCGGAAGAGGCGGGTGTGGCGCTGGTGGTGCACTGCGAGCCCGGGCTCACGTTCCAGGGTGGGCCCTTGCTGGTGTTGCGGGCGCTACACAACCTGGTCGCCAATGCCCTGCGCCACACGCCGTCCGGCGGGGCCGTGACCCTGGGGGGACGCCGGGCGGAGGGAACCATCGTCCTGTGGGTCGAAGACACGGGGGAGGGCATTCCGGTGGCCTGGCAGACACGCATCCTTCAGGCCTTCGTGCGGGGGCCGGGCACGGAGAACACGGAGGGGCTCGGCATCGGCCTGGCCATCGTCCAGCGCATCGCGGACATGCATGATGCGCGGCTACTCCTGCACAGCAGAGAAGGGGTTGGTACGCGTGTCGAACTCCACTTTCAGGCCCTAGAAAACTGAGCTCGGAAGCGGGTCCCTCGGGGCACGGAGCAGGATTCGCATGGGCGTCTGGCCTCGCTGGCGGCCCGGAACATCCGCGAGGTGAGGCCCTCGCAGGAGCCCACAAGATCATTTCAAAGATTCCCCTTGTGATGTAGACGAGAAGGTCTAGACTTTGCGGTCTAGACCTTCTCGTCTACATCTGTTCGGAGTCCCCATGTCCTCCCTGCCCCAGCCCACCAAGGCCGAGCTCGACGTGCTGCGGGTGCTCTGGGCATCGGGCCCGGCCCCGGTCAAGGACGTGCATGCCGCGCTCCACGCGGTCCGACCAGAACTGGGCTATGCCGCGGTGCTGCGCCTCATGCAGGTGATGCACGGCAAGGGCCTGCTGACCCGGGATGAAAGCGCGAAATCTCACGTCTATGCCCCTGCGCTGGAGGAGGGTTCCACCCGATCGACGCTATTGGGGGACTTCATCGCACGGGCCTTCGATGGCTCGGGCAAGGCGATGGTGATGGCCGCCTTGAAGGAAGGGCACGTCTCCGATGCGGAACGGGCCGAGATCGCTGCGCTGCTCAAGCGGGAGGGGCTGCTGTGAGCCTCGCCCTCGTCCGCGCCCTCTTCCATTTTCTCTGGCAGGGCTGCCTCGTCTGGGGTCTCACGGCCTTGGCGCTGCGGGCCTTCCGCAGCCCCGCGCTGCGCTGCCACATCGCCTGTGCAGGTCTGCTGCTGTGCCTCGTTCTGCCCGTGAGCAGCTTCCTCGCCACGGTCCGCACACCGGCCCCCTGCACGCCGGTGAGGATGCTGCCGGATGCCGCCGCCGTGCAGCCCCTGCGGATCAGCCCCGCGCCGGAGCCCTGGCCGCAGCGCCTGGAAGTGCCCCTGGGGCTGGAACGCGGCCTGCATCTCGCGGCGCCTTACGTTCTGGTGCTGTGGTTGGCGGGGGCGCTGCTGCTCGCCGCGCGCGCCGCCCTGGGCCTTGGCTGGGTGCGACGGGCGAACCGCGTGAGTTCGCCCGTGACCGATCCACGCTGGACGGCTCGCCTGGCAGATCTGGCGGCCCGCTGCGGGCTTCGCCGTCCGGTGCAGTTGCGGATCCTGGAGTCCGTCCGGAGCCCCTTTACCGTGGGCGTCCTTCGACCGCTGATCCTCCTGCCCGCCTCGCTTCTCAGCGGCATGTCCCCTGATCTGGTGGAGGCCCTGCTGGCGCACGAATTGGCCCATGTCAGGCGTTTCGACTACCTCGTGAACCTGCTGCAGGGCGCTGTGGAGATCCTGCTCTTCTACCATCCGGCGGTGTGGTGGATCTCCCGGCGCATCCGCATGGAACGTGAACAGGCCTGCGACGACCTTGCGCTCGCGATGCTGGGCGAATCGCAGTGCCACAGGGGCCATCTGGCCCTGGCTCTCGCCGAGCTGGATCGGCTCCAGCTCTCCACCCATGCGGCGGCACCCGCCGCCTCCGGAGGCAACCTCATGCAGCGCATCAAACGCCTGCTCCAACCCGAACCGCGGCCCCACGGGATCCGCATCCTTCTGGCCACCCTCGCCTTCAGCGGACTCTGTGTCGCCATGGGTATCGCTGCCCAGGGGCAGACGCCCCCAGCCGTCCCCAAGGCGCCCGCCGCACCGGCAACGCCTCACACCAAGGGCCTCCGGCTCTCCTACAGCTCCATCACGGACAAGGATCCGAAGTTCGCCTACGGGTTCGTTCGAGGCGGTGGGAAAGATGCCGTCTTCATGGGGGGCATGAACAGCACCCATGAGATTCAGCGCCTGACAGAAGCCGGCCAGGACGCCCTGTGGTTCCGCGAAAAGGGCGTGTCTTATGTCGTGAAGGACCCCGGTGTGCTGACCCAGGCCACGGAGCTCTACAAGCCCGTGGACACCATTGCGGTGCGGATGGAGGCCCTGAGCCAAGAGATGGAGCAGGCCGGGCGTCAGACGGAAGGCATCGTGAAGGAGATGGAAGCCGCTGGCCGCCAGCAGGAGGCGGTGGGGCGCCGCATGGAGGCCGCCGGTCGCGAGGCTGAGAAGCTCCAGCGGGAGTTGTTCAAAGCGGAGCGGCGCAGGGATCGGGCCAAGATCGCCGATCTGGCGAAGCTGGACGCCGATGTTGTGGTCCTGGAAGCCAAGGTCAAGGCCGCTGAAAAGCCCATGAAGGATCTGGACCTCGAGATGGAAAAGCTGGAGGCGCCGATGAAGGCCCTGGAGGCCCGCATGGCGGAAGCCGAGAAGCCGATGCAGGCTGTCGAGGCACGCATGAAGCCCGTGGAAACGGAGCTGGAAAGGGCCCACGCCGCCGCGGAAAAGGCGCTGGTGGCGTTGATCCGTGCGGCTCAGGCCAAGGGACTGGCCCAGCGAGTGAAGTAAGCCGCTGGGCTCAACCCAGCAGGACGGTCCTCGCCGCGAGCAGCGCACGGAGCTGGCGCTCTTGTTCGGCCCGGATCTGTCGGTCTGCCGCCCCCTGCACATCGGGGTGGGTGCGGAGCACTGCCGATCGGAAGGCTTTCAGGAGTCTCAATACAGCGGCTTCCTCCGCTGAAGGAACAGGTGAACCCCCACGCTCAGCGCCACGCAGCCCAGGGCGGGCAGCACCCACCAGAGGTGGCGAGGGGCGTTGGGGTCCATGATCCGGGCGATCCACACCTTGCCCATGGACCAGGGGAAGAACGCCGCCAGCGTATCCGTAGGCTTCACGAAAAACGCCGCGGCGAAGCCGAAGATGCCTGTGGTCAGGGTGACGCCGATGTTGCGGAAGCGGGCGGCCACCACCATCAGGGGCAGGAGGATCATGAGCCCGGCGGCCTGGCAGAGGAGCGTGTGACGGCCGAGCGCCCACCAGAAGGTGGGAAGGTCGAAGCGGATGCCCAGTTCGGGGCGCATGGCCTTCAGGAGCACCAGGGCGAGCAGGATCTGGAGCATGAAGCAGAGGGTGCCCGCCAGCAGCTGCCAGGAACCCATGAGGTGCTTCGCGAGCACCTGGATCCGCCCCGGCATGGGCAGGGCGTTCAGGTGCTTCCACATGTTCTGGGTGTGCTCGGTGTGAAAGATCATCAGGGCGATCTGAAGCGCAAAGAAGGGCAGCATCATGTAGATCCAGCCCACCATGCAGCCCGCAGCGAACTCCCCGCCGGCGCCGCTCGCCGCCTTGGCCACCAGCTGCTCCACGCCGCTGGTGGCAAAGGCGATGAAGGGAAAGAGGACGACCAGAAACGGGAAGAGCACCGGACTCTTGCCCAGGAAGGTGCGGCGGGTCTTGATGGCCTCGGCGCGAAGGGCATTCAACAGCGACTTCATTCGGCCTCCATCAGCGCGAGGTAGCGGTCTTCAAGGGTGGCTTCCCGGGCGCCCAGGTGAAGCAGGTCGTGGTCGGCCCGGAGCAGCAGTCGGGCCACCTCCGGCGCCCGATCGGGATCTGCCAGCAATCGCAGCTCCTCGGCCTCCCGCGTGATCTGGAATCCGTGCTGGCGCAGCAGGGCTTCGGCGCCTTCCAGATCTCGGGTGGCGACATGGATCGTGCGTTCCTGGTCACCGTGGAGTTCCGCGAGCGTCCCCGCAAAGCGGCTGCGGCCTTCCTTGAGCAGAATCAGGCGGTGCGCCACCTGGGCGACCTCGTGCAGGATGTGGCTGGAGAGGATGACACTGAGGCCGCGCTCCGCCGGGGCCAGGGCGACCCACTCCCGGAACCAGCGGATGCCCTCCGGATCGAGGCCATTGGTGGGCTCGTCCAGGATCAGCAGTTCCGGCTGGCCCACCAGCGCCTGGGCCAGGGCGAGGCGCTGGCGCATGCCCAGGGAGAAGGTGGACACCGGTGCCTTGCCCGTGCCCGCCAGATCGACCTCCTCCAGCAGGCTGCACAGCTGGCCCGACCGCTCACCGCCCTTGAGGTGCGCGGTGATCTGGAGGTTCTCCAGGGCCGAAAGGTGCCCGTAGAGCGAGGGAATCTCGATGGTGGCGCCGATGCGGTCGAGGCTGGCGGGCAGTCCGGGTGGCGCATCGAACACCTCTAGCGAGCCCGCGCAGGGGCGGAGCAGTCCCAGGAGCAGGCGGAAGAGGGTCGTCTTGCCGGACCCGTTGGGGCCCAGGATGGCCAGGATCTCTCCCGGCTCCATGTGAAAGCTGAGGTCGGAAAGGGCCAGGGTCGTGTCGTATCGCGCACTGAGGCCAGACGCGTGGATGAGCATGGGCAGTCCTCGGTGAGGGAAGGGGTTCAGCGCAGGGCCATGCGACGGTAGCGGCGCACGGCGAGGCCGACGAGGACGGACGCGATGACCAGTGCCGCGCCCAGGGTGAGGGCCTGCAGTCCCCATCCCGACCATCCCGCCTCTGTCAGGGACTGTTGGCCAAAGGCGAAGCCGTTGTTGAGGTTGCTGCCAAGAAAGAGCACGGCGAGGATGGCGGCCAGGGAGGAACTGGCCAGCACGCCCGTGAGGAGGCCGACGGCGCCGGAGAGGAAGGCCAGAGCGGCGCCGAGCATGAATGCGTTGATCATCAGGTCCATGGGAAGGGGCACTCCGAGGGCCTTGGCGAGCAGGCCGGAGACGAGGAGGCTGGCGCCCTGCATGCCGATCAGCAGCAGGACCACGGCCAGGAATCGGGCCAGAATCGGATGGGCGCGGGGGATGGGGCGCACGGCGAAGAGCACCGGCGTGCCTGCCTGGAGATCGGATACCAGGGAAGTCGCCACGAGTCCGCCGGTGATCAGGCCGCCCATGTTGGCTCCCATGATGGCCGCAAAGGCGATGAACTTCGGATCGGGGTGGAACACCGCCGCCCCGGAGAGCAGCGGCAGGGCCAGTCCGTACAGGGCGATCCGGGTACGCAGCAGGTGCCGGGCCTCGTCCTTGAGCAGCAGCATCAGCATGACGTCACGGCCTCCTTGGCCCCAAGTTCCGCCACCATCTCCTCCAGGCTCGGGGCCTGGGGATCCACGCGGCGGATGAGGGCGCCCGCGGCGATCAGGCGAGAGAGCGCCTGGGTGGTCAGCAGGGCCGGATCCACATTCGCAGCGGCCTTCAGGTGAAGCTGGCCCTCCGGACCTTCCGTGAGCGCTTCCAGGCCTTCGAGGTTGGACAGCGCCTGTCGCCCGAAGCCCAGCGGGTCGAGACATTGGCCCAATTCGATGGTGACTTGGCGGCTCGCGCCCTGGCGTTCCCGCAGGGTGGCCAGGGTGCCGAGGTGATGTAGGCGCCCGTGGTTCAGCACCGCCAGGCGGTCCACCAGGGCCTCCACGTCCCCCAGGATGTGGGAGCTGAGGAGGATGGTCGTGCCCTGGGCCTTGAGGTCTGCCAACAGGCGCTTCAGGTGCACGCGGCCCGCCGGATCGAGGTGGTTGAAGGGCTCGTCCAGGATCAGGAGTTCCGGTCCGTGGAGCAGGGCCTGGGCCAATCCCAGCCGCTGTCGCATGCCGCCGGAGAAGGTGCCCACGCGGCGATGCGCGACTGCTTCGAGGCCGATCTGGGCCAGCACCTCCGGGATCCGGAGTGCCAGGGCCTCCGGGATCAAGCCCGAGAGGCGGCCCAGCAGGACGAGCGTCTCTGTGGTGGTACGCCACGGGCCGAAGGCCACGGACTGGGGCAGGTAGCCGAAGGTCGGCGTCCCCTCCCAGGCCATGCGCCCCTCGAACCCCGTTTCCAGACCCGTGAGGATGCGCAGGAGCGTCGTCTTGCCCGCGCCGTTGGGGCCTACGAGCCCCAGCATCTCGCCCCGCCGAAGGTCGAGGGTGACCCCGTCCAGGGCGCGGACGGCCCCGAAGCTTCGGCCCACCGCCTCAAGGCGCAGCAGCTCAGAAGGTGCGCTTCGCATAGATACGGCAGGCAAGGGTGTGAGAAAGGACGCCGAGGGCGATGAGGACCGCCAGGGCGGGCAGGCCGACACGGACGGGGTGGTCCAGGAGGTAGGCCCCACGCTCCGCGAGGTAGGTCGTGGCGAGCAGGCCGTCCTGCTTCCCCCGCCACAGGTAGTGGACGACGGTGGTGACCACGACGAGGCCCATGCAGGTGTTCAGGGCCCACACGGTTCCCAGGCGGAAGCGCAGGGGCAGGAAGATGAACACCGCCAGGGCCTGGACGCTGAACAGCAGGGCCACGGCGCCGATGGTGCCGGAGGGGATGAGGGGACCACACCCGAGGATGGTCAAGGTCACCAACGGCAGCGCGGAGCCCAAGGCGCCCCCCAGGAGGGTGGCGGCATAGGTGGCGGACACCACCTCCCGGCGCCGCACGGGCAGGGGCAGCAGGAAGGCCTCCACGGGAGTGTTCATGCCCTGCAGGACGATCATGGCGATGAAAATGGAGGCGATGACCATGGAGATCATGGGGAGCATCCCTTCCGCGGCTCCTTGATGCAGGGAGCGATAGCCCAGCCACAGGTAGAGCGCCCAGAGGGGTGTCAGTTGGAGCGTCAGCCGCCGGTTCACGATCCAGTGAGCATGCAAGAGGCCTAGCACAGGACTTCCTCCATGGGGCGGCCGTGGAAGTAGATGAGGTCTTCCAAGGTGGGGCGCTCCACCAGGGCATCCTCGGGGAGGTAGGGGCGCAGCTTCTCGGGATCCCGGCAGAGCAGTTCCACCAGGTATTCCGTGCGCCGCCCTCCCACGGAGCGGGCGGCGGCGGGGGTCTGGAGCAATTCCGGACCACCCTTCACGAGGGCCCAGGTGTCGAGCAGATCGTCCTTGGTGCCCTGGAGCACCAGCTTGCCCGCCCGCAGGAAGGCCACGTGATCCGCCACACGGTCCAGGTCCGAAGTGATGTGGGTGGAGAACAGCACGGCGCGGTGTTCGTCCTGGATGACCTCCAGCAGCAGGTCCAGCACCTCGCGCCGGGCCAGGGGATCGAGCCCGCTGGTGGGCTCATCCAGCAGTAGCAGTTCCGCGTGGTGACTCAGAGCCAGCGCAAGGGCCGTCTTCATGCGCGTGCCCTGGCTGAGCTTATAGAAGGCCCGCTTCATGGGCAGTTCGAAGCGCTCGCAGAGTTCGCGGTAGCGCTTGGCGTCCCAGGTGGGATAGAAGGGGCCGACCAGGGCGCCGAGATCCTTCACCGTGAGGTTCGGGTAGGGCGTGGGGCTCTCCTGGACGAAGCCGATGCGGGCCTTCAGGGCAGGATCGGCCAAGTCGTGGGATCGGCCGAAGAGGGTGATGGTGCCGCCGTCCGCGGGCAGCAGGCCCAGGAGGAGCTTCATCAGGGTGGACTTACCGGCGCCGTTGGCCCCTACGAGTCCCGTGATGGCGCCCGCGGGCAGGTCGAGGTCAAGGGGCTCCAGGGTGAAGGCCGGATAGCGCTTGGTGAGGCCGCGGAGTTCGAGGAGGTTGGACATCAGGCATCCTTCCGGCGGTAGGCGAACTCCGCCACGGGCAGACAGAGCGCACAGGCGAGGGTGAGCGCCATGCCGTGGTGCCAGGGGTGCCGGCTGCAGTAGGCCTCGGTCCGCATGATGTGTTCGACGGCCCACTTGCTGAAGGCGCCTGCCTCTGGGCGGTTGCCGAGCGCTGCCAGGGCCCCAAGCAGGACAAAGAGGCCGATGACACTCGCGATCCAGCCCTTCCCACCCCAACGCAGGGTTACTGGGAGCGGCATGCAGAGAATGAGGAGCACCATCCAGAGCCAACCGGGGCCGAGCCACTCCTGCCATCCCGCAAAGGCCGCGGGGCCGCGCAGGGTCAGGGATACCACGGCATGGAGGAGGATCACGGTGAGGGCGGCCAAAAGGCCCTCCAGGACCCGCAGCGCCACCACATCTCGAGGCGTGACCGGCAGGGCACGCAGATCCCCCAGGGTATGGAAGTGTTCCTCCCGCAGGTGCAGGGTGTGGGGAATCAGAAAGGCGATGAAGAGGCTGAATCCGGTGAGGGTCATGGGGTTCTCGCCGTCCGCATGCATGGCGAAGCTGCTGGCGAGGGCGATGCCCGCGGGCAGGATGAGCGCGGCCCAGTGCAGGCGCATGTCCCGCATCAGGAGGTGCAAAGCGGCGCTAGGCGACATGGGGCCTCCTTCCGAGGAGCACGAGAATGTCCTCCAGGCTGGCCCGCTCCACGAGGGCAGCCTGCTGGAACCGGTCACGGGCGGCGGGCAGGTCGTTCGTCAGGGCTTCAAAGCCGTGGGGCGTCTCTCGCAGGCCCGCGAAGCTGCGCCGCGCGGCTTCATCCAGAAGATCCAGGCCGCCCTTCACAAGGCCCCATTGTTCCTTCACGGCATCCTGGCTCTCGGAGAGCACGACCTTGCCGTTCCGCAGGAACGTCACGAGGTCCGCCCGGCGCTCCAGATCCGTGGTGATGTGGGTGCTGAAGAGGATTGCGCGGCGCTCGTCCAATCGCTCGGCGAAGCGCTGCAGCAACTCGCGGCGGAACACAGGGTCGAGCCCGGTGGTGGGTTCATCGAGGACGAATAGGTCTGGGTCCCGCGCCAGCACCAGGGTCAAGGCGAAGCGGGTGCGCTGGCCCAGGCTCAGGGCCTTGGCCTTCTTCTTCGGATCGAGGCCGAAGTCCGCCATGAGGTCCTTCCACACCCGATCCTTGAAGTCGGGGTAGAAGGGCGCGTAGGCGGCCATCAGGCTGTGAAGGCTCGCGCCCCCCACGAATTTTGGCTCGTCCGGAATGTAGGCGATGCGGCGGCGCAGCTCCGGGGTATCCAGGGAGAGCTCTTGGCCGTGCAGCCGAACGGAGCCGCCATTGATGCGATTCAGGCTGAGGATGCTCTTGAGGAGGGTCGTCTTGCCGGCGCCGTTGGGGCCGAGCAGACCCATCAGGTGGCCAGCGGGCAGGGTGAAGGTGGCGTCCTCCAGCGTGAAACCCTTGTAGCGCTTGGTGACGCCGCGGAGTTCGAGCAGACCAGACGGTGCGTCCGGGCTTGGCCCGGACACGCCGTGGGGGTCCAAGGGGGGACGTAGCGACTGGAGGGAGCAGGCGGTCCCCCCTTTCGAATTAGGCATGTTCGGTCTCCAGGAGCAGGTCGAGCAGGTTCACCACGGCGTTCCGGTCCAGACCGGCGTTCATGGCCTCCCGAAGGGCGCTGCGGAGGTGGCCCTCCACGGCGGCCATGCGCTTCTCCCGCAGGAATTCCGTCGAAGGCGCGCTCACGAAGGTGCCCTTGCCCCCCACCGTATCCAGAAGGCCCTCCTTCTCCAGCTCGTCATACGCACGCTTGGTGGTGATCACGCTGATCTGGAGGGTCTGGGCCAGCCCGCGGATGGAGGGCAGGGGGGAGCCCGGGGCAAGGTCGCCCGAGAGGATCTGAGCGCGGATCTGGCGGGCGATCTGGCCGTAGATCGGGGTCGGGTCGGAGTTGGAGAGGATGATTTTCATGTGGGCCTACTGTGTATGTTCGATATGAACGGTAGGCACGGTCGTGGTGGTTGTCAAGGGGTTCGGCCTCGTGCGGGAATCTGGTGAACGCTGCTCACGTTTGGAAAACAAGAGGTCAGAGGTCCCTTTGCTTATGCGGTTTCAATGCCCTGCCGAAATGCCTCGCAGGAGATGTCATGCGGCAGGTCCAGCGATTCGCACCGAGCACCGAGCTGGAGGCCCTTCGAGGCCTGCTTTCTGGCTATGCGGAGGGCGATCGCACCTTCGACACCCTCCTGGTGAAGTCCCTGCAGACCCTGCGTCAATTAGCACTTCCCGAGCTTGGACAGCGCCTGTCGAAGAGCACCACCCCCCGCAAGCTGCGTCTCCTCATCCTGGATCTGGTGCAGCGCTTCGACTGGTGCGCCTGGGATCACCACCTGATGCCCATGTTGCAGGCAGAGGAGGACCTCAGCCTCTTCGAGGCTGGCTGCGAACGTCTGGCGGGGCTTGGTACCCACCGGGCCTGTCAGCGGCTGCGTCATCTCCGGGAGCTGCGTCATGACCCCGCCCGGCAGTCCATTCTCGACATGGAACTGAGCGCCTACGAAGGCGCGGCGGATCTGGATGAGCTCTTGGGAGTGATGCTGACGGGCGCTGCGGCCCCAGAGCGCGCCCGGGAGGCCGCCAAGGGGCTTGCGGGCCAGGCGGGACCGGAACAGTTCGGGGGGCTCCTGGAAGCTTGGAGATCGGATGACGCCCTCGCGCGGCATCTGGCCCTGCGAGTGCTTGCGTTCTTGCCGGATCCCACTGCGGGCGATTTGGTGCTGAGCCTCTTCCGCGAGGCCCTGGACCGGGGGCTCGCGCTGAAGGCCCTCAAGGCGCTGGTGGAGGCGCTCAAGCCGCTGCCTCGAAGTGCGCTTGCGGAGCGGTTCACCACCGACATGAAGGCTGCCCTCACCTCCCGTCAGCCTGAACTCGCCACCCTGGTGGACGGCGGCGATGGCTCGGCGCTCCGAGAGGCCGCACGTGGACCTCTGGAGCAGTTCCTGGCCGAAGGGTTGCAGTTCGCTCGGGAGAACCGCACGGCAACCCTGCAGCGCCATATCACCGATGCCGAAACGGCCTTGCCCGCGCAGCAGGCCGCGCTGGCGGAGGATCTGGACCGTCTGGCGGACGTGATCGGGGCCCGACTGGGCAATGGCGAACTGGCGCTGGAAGAGGGCCTGCCGCTCCTGGACGAAGCCTTCCAGGCGAGGCTCGGCGGCGAAGGCATCCTGGTGGACTTCCTGCGGGTCGTGCCCGGAGAGGATAAGAACCGGCTCTTCGCCCTGCTGGCGGATCCGGATGCGGCGAGGCGTCGCCGCATCGTGGAAGTGCTGGGCGCGCGGGAGGACGATCATCTCGTGCCCTTCTTTCTGCAGGCCATGCAGGACACCAGTCCGGATATCGCGCGGCTGGCCGTGCGCCAGTTCGGAAAGCTGCCCTCGGGCATGCCCGTGATGCTGGACTTCTTCCGCTCCGGTAAGCCCGAGAAGATCCGGCAGGCCTTGCATTTCTTCACCGAGAACCGCACGCCGGAGGCCGCCAAGCCGCTGCTCGGCTACATCACCTCCCCGGATCAACCGGATGACCTCGTCGTGGATGCGGTGCGCGCCCTGGGTGCCATCCGGGATCCGAACACGGTGAACGGGCTCCTTGCACAGCTTCACAGCGGGAAGCCCGTGGCCTTCCAGCTCGCGCTGGTGGACGCCTTGACCCAGATGAACCTGCCGACGGCCTCCCTGGGGCTCCTGAAAAAGGCCGAAGGCCTGATCCTGCCGGAAGTTCTCACTCCGGCGCTGCAGGGGACCTTGGCCGCTTTCAAGGGGTTCGATGCACCGTTTCCACCGGAGCAGGTCAAGCCACTGGAACAGCTCGTGGCGCGTTGCTGCGACCAGCGGGAGGGCGGTGGCCAGTGGATGGCCGCGGCCAATTTGGTCCAGGACCTCTATGTGTTCGATCAGGCGGTCTACGAACGGATGCAGGAGCGCTTCGCCAGCTTCATCGAGGAGAGCGGCGGGCGTTCCGGACGCGATTCGGAAGCCAGCGATAAGCTGGCGGAACTGGTGAAGAAATTCGGCCGCCGGGGCGAGAGCCTTGCTGGGATCCAGGAGCGGGAGAAGGTGATTCAGGCCCAGCTCGATGCCTTTCCACCCGCGGGCGCGCGCCAGCTGGATGCCATCCAGAAGCTGGAGACCATCCTCTCGGATCCCGATCTCATCCTGAGTGTGGCCTTCGGTCAGACCCTGGCGGACTTCCTGCAGGCTCAGTTGGCGGCTCCCCACCAGGATTGGCACGAGGTGGAACACTTGGCCATCGCCGCCGGTCATTCGGGACAGTCGGCCCTGGTGGAGCCGCTTCGAGAGCTTTACCAGCAGAGCACCAGCCTCGGCATTCGCAGTGCCTTGCGCCAAGCCCTGGTGCGTCTAGGCCTGACAGAGCAGGAGATCGAGCGCCGCTCGCCGATCCGCCGCATCCTCGTTCTTGAGCCCAACGCCTTCTTCCGTAAACGGCTCACGACCACCCTGGAAGGTTCAGGCCGCACCGTGGCCACCGCCGCCGATCGCTGGGAGGCCGAAGGGATCCTCGTGGCTGGGCCTGTGGACCTGCTCATCAGCGAACACAAGGATCCAGATGGGCTGCTGATCCCGTGGCTCACACGCGGCTGGGAAACCCGCCGATTCCGCTATGTCCTCATCAGCACCGCCGAACATGACCTGGGCAACCTCACCGAGCAGCCCTGGATCATCGGTCGACTCTACAAGCCCTATCCGATGGAGGAGCTGGTGAAGGTGGTGGAAGGCTAGTCCCTGTGCTTGGAACAATAGAAACGGCGCCGAGGGGCGCCGTTTCTATTCGTGGAACCACGGTTCCTACATCCGTTCGCAGACCCGATCGAGGGCTTCCACCAGCGGCACGATGTCCGACTCGCGCATGGAGCAGAAGGCCAAGCGAATGTAGTCACTGCCCTGGCTCACGACCCCGCAGCTCTCTTCGTGGATGAGCTTCTGGCGGACCTCTTCGGCGTTGAGGCCTTCGCGGAGCTTGAGCAGGCAGAAGCATCCGGCGTTGAAGGGCAGTACCGTCCAGTGGCGGGTGGGTTTGGCCAGGGCCGCCTTCAGGGTGTCGCAGCGCTGCTGAAGGACGCCTCGGATGCGCTCGAATTCCGCGTCATGGCGCGGATCCGCCAGCTCGACTTCCGTCATCACCTGGCTGATGGCCACGGTGCCGCCGATGCCGGCGCGGATGAGGCCCTTGCACTTGTCGACGAGGAGGTCCGCGGCGGCCTTTTCGACGCCGAAGTGCAAGAAGGACACGCGGCCGCCGAAGAAGGCCAATTCCTTGGTCACGCCGTCGCACTTCAGGGGGATCAGGTTCGCGCTGCGCCCCAGGAGGTCATAGAAGAGGCTCTTCGTGGTGGCGGCCTTGTCGAACACGAGGCCGTGGTAGGCGTCATCCACGAAGACCACCACGATGCGGTCCCGGGCGGCCTCCTCCAGGATGTTTGCCAGGGCCAGCAATTCCGCGGGGGTCGGGCTGTAGCCGCTCGGATTGCTGGGGAAGTTGAGGATCACGTGGACCTTGCCCTCCACCGAGGCGAGTCGCGCCCGCAGACCCTCGAGGTTGAAGCCACCCTCCGCGCTGTAGAACGGGTAGGTGGCCATCTGGCCTTCCAGGCGGATGCCGAAGATCTGGTCGTAGTTGTCCCAGTAGAGGTCCGGCACCACCAGCGTGTCGCCGGGGCTGAAGAACAGGTCGGCGCCCATGCTGATGGCGTGGCAGATGCCCGCCGCCACCTGGCCCAAGGCCACCTGAGACATCCGCGCGTCCTCTTTCACCAGCTTCGCGTGCCAGGCGGCCCGGCACTGATCGCGGCCCTGGATGGGGGCGTAGAGGAAGACGTCCTTGGCGGGCAGGCTCGGGACCTTTTCCGCCATGGGGGCGAGGGTGAGGGGCTCGCCCCCACCGTCCGTGATCTGACCGATGGTGGCGTTGATCGTGCAGTTCTTGGCCTGACCGGCCTGGAAAGGGATGCCCTTGGGGAAGAAGGAGCGCCGTCCAAGGGGGCTCAGGGCCTCCAATACCTGCGGCGCGACGCTCTCCAGGCGGGCGTTCCGGTCGATGGCTTCGGGGTGGAGCTGCATGGCAACCTCGCAGGAGGAGTGAAAAAACTTTTACCTTTTTGCCCTTTGGAGTCTCAGAATGCGCCCCTGCCTGGAGGATGGCAATACCCGGCTTCCGGTTCGCAAATGCCAATCCGGTTGGGTTGATATTTCAAGCGCGATAAGCCTGGGTTTGATCCGCATTTGATTGCACGCAGGGGTTCCCATTCATCCAGAAGAGGAATAAATATTTACATGTCGCTCGATGCTGAAGTAGCGGGTTCGTCGCGCAGTGGCCCAAGACTGGAAAGGGAATTGAGGGATGACCATGGGATGGCTGCGAGGCGGGATGCTCACATTCTTTTCGCTGGGATTGGCGGCTCAGGTGCAGTCGGTCCTGACCCTGGGCCTCGAGCAGCGGGTGCGTTCCGAGGACTGGAACAACCTTTCGGATTTCGACAGTGCGCGTCCGGACGGGCGCACGCAGTACCGCTTTCGCACGCGTGTGTGGGCGGATTGGCGGCCCACGGAGGCCTTCTCATTCGTGGCTGGGGTGAATGGTGAATACCGCTGGATCACGCGGCCCGATCTTCCCGTGCCGAGTCGGGAGGTCTGCTTCGACACCCTCTATGCGGATTGGCGTCCTGGGCCGGACTGGTCCGTGCGGATCGGTCGCCAGGGCATCACCCGGGGCGAGGGCTTCATCCTGCTGGATGGCACGCCGCTGGACGGCAGTCGCACCGCCTTCTTTGACGCAATGGTGGGCACCTGGAAAGGGGCCGGTGGCTCCCTGGAGGCGATGGTCATTCGCAACGGCCGGACGGATCGCCTGCTGCCTCGATTCAACGAGCCGAGGGATCCCAGGGATCAGCAGCGGCTGGCGGAGTGGGATGAGCGGGCATTTGCGCTCTACTACACCCGGCCCGGCTTTTATGGTGAGGGCGGGCAGTTGGAGGCCTATGCCTTGAGGGTGATCCGAAGCCAGGACTACCGGGCGCCGGTGGATATCCGGGCGCGGCCGGATCGTACGGTGGATGTCTTCGGCGGGCGCATGGTGCTCCCGTTGGGTAGCGATTGGAGCCTGACCTCCGAGGGCGCCGTCCAGCGCGGGGATCAACGGTCCGGGGCCCAGGGAATGGATGAGCTTCCCTTGCGCGCCTGGGGCGGCTACACCCGACTCAAGCGGAGCTGGAACCATCCCTGGAAACCGACGGCAAGCCTTGGCGTGGTGGCCCTCAGCGGGGACGATCCCGCCACCCGGACGCTGGAGGGCTGGGATCCCCTGTTTGGGCGCTGGCCAAAGTGGAGCGAACTCTACATCTACACCCTGGCGGGGGAAGGTGGCGTCGCGAGCTGGTCCAACCTCGGGATGGAGGAACTGGAAGGGCGGCTTGCGCCTCGGAAGGGCGTGGAGATCCGCGTGACGTACTACCGCATGTTGGCGCTCCGCCGCATGGCGGGGCGTGGCGCGGCCTTCGGGATCGGTAAGGGGCGGGGAGACCTCTACCAGGCGCGGGTGGACATGGTGTTGAATCCGAACTGGAAGGGTCATGCCGTATACGAGCGGCTGCTTCCCGGGGATTTTCATGCTGGTCGGAATGGGGCCCATTTCCTGCGATTCGAGGCCACCTGGACGGGGTTGTGGCACCGCTAAGGCCAAAGTGTGAAACGAGGCAGTATCGTAGGGACTAAAAAAATCTTAGTTGACTGATGTAGGTCTGCGCCGTAATTTGTCGGGGTCGGGAGGAATCCATGTCCCTGCTGTCTTTGACTCAGAAAGCCAACGAAGCCCTGGTGGCCGCACGGGATCGTGCCCTGCGGGATCAGCACCCGGAACTGCTGCCTCAGCACCTCTTCCTTGCTTTGCTCGCCCCGGAGATCGGGCTTCGGTCCGTCCTGGAGCGGGCGGGGCTGAATGCGGAGGCGCTGCGAGGACTGGAGGACGGCGCGGAGGCGTTGGTCGCGGCGCTGCCCAAGGCCATCGGCGGCGCGGACCCCCAGCCCGGACCGGGCCTGAGGCACTTCCTGGAGGTGGCCAGCGACACGGCTCGGGGCCTCGGCGACCGATTCCTGGCCACGGACGCCATGCTGCTCGCCTTCGCCAACGCCGCGACGGAAGCCAAGAAGCTCCTGGCCCGGTTCGGTGTGGACCGCCCCAGGCTGGAGACCGCCATCCGGGAGAGTCGCAAGGGCAGCCGGGTGGAGGATGAGCGGGCGGAGGAGAAGTTCGCCAGCCTCGAGAAGTACGCCAAGGACTTCACGGCGCTGGCGGAAGGCGGGAAGCTCGATCCCGTCATCGGTCGAGACGAGGAAATCCGCCGGGTGCTGCAGGTGCTCAGCCGCCGCACGAAGAACAACCCGGTGCTCATCGGGGAACCCGGTGTTGGCAAGACCGCCATCGTCGAAGGCCTCGCCCAGCGCATCGCCAAGCGGGACGTGCCCGAGAGCCTCAAGGGCATCCGGCTGATGGGTCTGGACCTCGGCGCGCTCGTGGCGGGCACGCAGTACCGCGGTCAGTTCGAGGAGCGCCTCAAGGGTGTCATCCAGGAAGTGGAGCAGGCGGAAGGCCAGGTGATCCTCTTCATCGACGAACTGCATCTGCTGGTGGGGGCCGGGGCGACCGGCGGCAGCATGGACGCGGCGAACCTGCTGAAGCCGGCTCTGGCGCGGGGCGAATTGCGCTGCATCGGCGCCACGACCCTCGACGAATACCGCCAGCACGTGGAGAAGGATGCCGCGCTGGAGCGCCGTTTCCAGCCGGTCTTCGTGGGAGAACCGAGCCCGGAGGATGCCATCAGCATCCTGCGGGGCCTCAAGGAACGCTACGAGCTGCATCATGGCGTGCGCATCCGTGACGCCGCGCTCATCGAAGCCGTCACCCTCTCCAGCCGCTACATCGCCGATCGCTTCCTGCCGGACAAGGCGGTGGATCTCATGGACGAGGCGGCCTCCAGCGTGCGCATGCAGCTGGACAGCCGTCCCCTCGAGATCGACGTGCGGGAGCGGCGGGAGATGCAGCTGCAGCTGGAACGCCACGCGCTCGCCAAGGAGAAGGACGACGCGAGCCGCACCCGGCTGCGGGAACTGGAGCGGGAGCTGGCGGAACTGAACGAGGAACTGAGTGCCCTGCGGGCCCGCTGGGAGTCGGAGAAGGCACGCATCGAAGGGACACGCGCCCGGCAGAAGCGGCTGGACGACCTGCGCATCGAGCTGGAGCAGGCCAAGGGCCGCGGCGAGTACGAGCGCGCCTCGCGCCTGGAGTACGGCGAGATCCCGGCGCTGGAGAAGGAACTGACGGCCGCTACCCACATCGAGGGCTCGCTTCTGCGTCTGGAGGTGGCGGAGGAAGATGTGGCCGCCGTCGTGGCCAAGTGGACGGGCATTCCCGTCTCACGGCTGCTGGAAGGCGAGGTGGAGAAGCTCCTCCACATGGAGTCGCGCCTGCGGCAGCGGGTGGTGGGCCAGGAAACCGCCCTGGAGGCCATCAGCGACGCCCTTCGCCGCAATCGTGCCGGACTGGGGGATGCGAAGCGGCCCATCGGCTCGTTCCTCTTCCTGGGGCCGACGGGGGTGGGCAAGACTGAGGTGGCGCGGGCCCTCGCCGAATTCCTCTTCGATGACGAGAACGCCATGGTCCGGATCGACATGAGCGAATTTACCCACGAGGCGGACGCCACGCGGCTGATTGGTGCGGCGCCTGGCTATGTGGGCTACGAGGAGGGCGGCCGTTTGACCGAGGCGGTTCGCCGTCGGCCCTACGCCGTGATCCTTCTGGATGAGATGGAGAAGGCCCATCCGCGCATCTTCGACCTCTTCCTGCAGGTGCTCGACGACGGCCGCCTGACCGATGGACACGGACGGACGGTGAGCTTCCGCAACGCCGTGCTCATCATGACGAGCAATGTGGGCTCCAGCGCGATCTTCGAGGCGGGGGGCGCCATGGATAAGGCCACAGAGGCGGTGCATGCGGCCCTGCGCGCCCACTTTCGACCGGAGTTCCTCAACCGCGTGGATGAGGTGGTGACCTTCAAAGCGCTTTCCCACGAGGATATCGCCGCCGTCGCCCGCATCCAGATGGCCCGAGTGGCGGAGCGCCTCGCGGACAGGCGCATCGCGCTGGAAGTCAGTGACGACGCCTTCGTCTGGCTGGCGGAGCAGGGCTTCGATGCCCAACTCGGTGCCCGGCCCCTGAAGCGCCTCATCCAGGGTGTCGTGGTGAATCCCTTGAGCCGTCTCGTGCTCCAGGGTCGCATTCTGTCCGGCGGGTTGGCCCGGGTGGAGGTGTCGGAGGGCGATCTCACCGTGGAGGCGGGTGCCGTGCAGTAGTGGCGGGCCTACACCCAGGTCAGCTTGGCGGGCTCTCCACTGCTGCACTGGACCTCCAGGATGCCGGCCTTGGCGAGCTGGATGAAGCCGCGGGGGAAGACATCTAGGAGGCGGGTGGGATCGAGGGTGTCCGGCGCGAGGAAGCCGACGTAGCCATTTCGGCCGCTGCGTTTGGCGGCATACATGCAGAGATCCGCGAGGATGATCGACTGTTCGAAGGAAAGGCCATCTGGGGTCCCGATGGCCACGGGGAAGGCACAATAGCCGACGGAGCAGGTCATGGGGATGGACTTGCCTCCCGGCAGGTCGAAGGTCTGATCGCGGAACGCCTGGATCAAGTTGGCGGCGAGGGTTGCGGCACTGGAACGCAGGGACTGGCGGGCCACCACGAGGAATTCCTCGCCGCCCCAGCGCACCGCCAGATCGGATCCGCGACCGCAGCGGCGGAGCAGGTCGCCCACCTGCCGGAGCACCGCGTCTCCTGCCGCATGACCATGAGTGTCGTTGACGTTCTTGAAATGGTCCAGGTCCACCACGAAGAAGATGAGATCCCGGCGGCTTTCGATCGGCTGGCCGGGGTGCCGCGTGCGCAAGGTCAGGGCCACATCCTCAGGCAGGCTGAGCACGGCGTACCGGCGGTTCCGCAATCCCGTGAGCAGGTCCACCATGCTGGCTTCTTCCAGGGCCCGGTTGGCGCGCACGAGCTCCTGGGTGCGGATTTCGACCTGCTCCCGAAGGTCCTCCTGATGCCGGATCAGCATCGTGTGATAGCGCCGGAAGCTGGCTGCGAGTACCCCAGCCACCAGCAGGAAGGCCGCTCCAAGTGCTCCCGAAACCATGAACGCAGCTCGTCGACCCTGGAGGTGGATATCCCGTTCCGCCGTCAGCTGCATCCAGAGGCCCCCCTTTCGCTCCAGATCGGGCACCAAGGCATGGACGAGCGCCTTCTTGGGGCTCAGGTCCACCTCCACGGTTCCGTTCCGCAGTCGCAGCAGTCGCTGGGCCTCCGTGGGCGTGGGTGGAGTGCGCAGGGTGTCCTGAACCCTGAAAGTGGCCTGCTCCTTCAGCCGAATCCGGGCCAGGGAGGCATCATCCAGGAGTCGGCCCATGGCCAGGAAACCCCGGGAAGGCCCGGTGCCATTGCTTTGCAGGATGGGGCGGATGGAGATCAACAGGGGACCGTGGGGCGTGAGCAGGATGCCGTTGCGCCTGGGCAGGGGGCGCTCGCCTGCGAGGTAGGTAGGCAACGGCAGGTTGGGGCCGTCTGGCGTGGTCCGAAAGCCGCCCCAGACGGATTTTCCCAGGGGATCGAGCATGGTGATCAGGTGGACGCGGGTGCTCACAATAAGGCTGGTCCATTCCAGGTTCGCCTTGGCGAAGGCGGGATTCCGGTCCTGCACGAAGCGATAGGTGTCGTCCCAGTCGCTCCAATCCCGGCAGAGATCCTCCAGGACCAACAGTTCGCCCCTAAGCGCGGAGGCCACGCGCCGGGCTTCCCGGTCCAGCGATCGGGCTTCCAGGGCATCCGCCTGACGCAAGACCAAGTGACCGGGTAGCCAGATCAGCAGGGCCAGCATGAACATCCCCGTCAGGGCGGCCAGCCAGCGCCCAAGCTTGCGCAGGTTTGGTCTTGAGGTCTGGGAATCCGATGCGGGCACCCGCTTCTCCCTCTGTAATGAGGATCAGATCGGGTGCCCTGGACTGAAAGATAAGGTTCAGCGGGAAGCGTACCCGTCTGGATGCTGCTGCCGCCAAGTCCAAGCACTCCGCACGATGGTTTCGAGTTCCGGTTGGCGTGGGGCCCAGCCCAGTTCCTGACGGGCCAAGTCGCTGGAGGCCACCAGCACCGCAGGATCTCCAGCGCGGCGGGGCTCCTCGATCACGGGGATCGCGTGGCCCGTCACGCGGCGGGCGGTCTCGATGACTTCGCGGACGGAGTAGCCCTGGCCATTGCCGAGGTTGCATTTCAGCACGCGGCCTTCGCCGAGGGCCTCCAGCGCCAGCAGGTGGGCGGAGGCCAGATCCTCCACATGGATGTAGTCGCGGATGCAGGTGCCGTCTGGCGTCGGGTAGTCCGTGCCGAAGATCTTGATGCTGTCCCGCTTCCCGGCAGCGACATCGAGAATCAACGGGATGAGATGGGTTTCCGGATGATGGTCCTCACCCAGGTGTCCAGAGCAGCCCGCGGCATTGAAGTAGCGCAGGGCTGCGAAGCTCAGGCCACGCAGCCGGGCCATCCAGCCCAGGGCCTGCTCCACCAGGAGCTTGGCGTGGCCGTAGGCATTCGTCGGTTCCTGGGGGTGAGCCTCGTCCATGGGGGTGTACTGGGGTTCGCCATAGGTGGCGGCGGTGGAGCTGAATACGAATTTCTTCACGCCGGCCTGGAGCATGGTCTCGAGCAGGATCAGCGGGCGGGCGGTGTTATTCACATAGAATCGCTCGGGCGCGACCATGGATTCGCCCGCCTCGATGTAGGCGGCGAAGTGCAGCACGGCCTCGATGTCGGAGCCCTCGAAGACGGTTTTCAGGAGCGACGCATCCCCACAGTCCCCCTGCACGAAAGCCGCCTCCGGATGCACCGCGTCGCGGTGGCCCTTTTCGAGCGAGTCCAGGACCGTCACCCGGTGGCCCGAGTGGATGAGCAGATCGACGACATGGCTTCCGATGAAGCCGGCGCCGCCGGTGACGAGGACGTGCATGGAACCTCCGGACATGACTCGGTCACATTCATGGTTGCACTTTTTCAGCGGCGCCAGCGAGGACTCGGGTGTGTTTCCGCCTCTCTCCAGCCGCGATGGGCCTGGGCTGAGGTCTCGGCCTTGGGCGGTGTGGAGCTCGCAGGGGATGGAAACACACCCAGTCGTGGTGCAGGATTTGGGAATCCCGCTCGACACTCCGATACGCTCACCCTGACGCAATGGAGCGCGCTTGAAGGCCTATCCGATCCTCATCGTGGACGACGAGTCCGACTTCCGGATGCTTCTCGTGGAGGCGCTGGAGACCCTTGGCTACGAGGTCGAGGGGGCCGAGAGCGCGGAAACCGCCATCGATCTGGTGAAGGTGAAGCACTTCGCCATCATCTTCACGGATCTCAACATGCCGGGCGGGCTGTCGGGGCTCGACCTCCTGAAGGCCGTGCAGCAGTACGACCCCAAGACCTTCTGCATCCTGATGACGGGCTACGCCACGACGGAGTCCGCCATCCAGGCCCTGAAGCGCGGCGCCTACGACTTCATCCAGAAGCCCTTCAAGCTCGCGGAGCTGGAGGCCAGCCTGGACCGCGCCCTGGGCCACTATCGCACCCTGCGGGAGAACGAGGCCTACCAGAGCCAGCTCGAAGAAATGGTGCTGGAGCGCACCACGGAGATCCTCAAACTGAAGGACGACATCGAGCGGGTCTTCGAGGGCTTCGTGCAGGCCAGCGTGCTGGCGATTGAAGCCCGAGACCCCAGCACCTCCGGTCATTCGAATCGAGTCGCTGACCTGACGGTGGGCTTGGCGGAGGCGGTGAACCGCACCGACGGCGGTTCCTATGGCGGGATCCTCTTCAGTGACGCCCAGCTGCGGGAATTGCGCTACGCCAGTCTCCTGCATGACTTCGGCAAGGTCGGGGTGCGGGAACAGGTGTTGGTCAAGGCCAAGAAGATCGAGGCGGACCGTATCGAGGCCATCCTTCAGCGGCTCTACCAGCGGGATCTGGAACGCGCCGTGCAGCTCTTCAACCAGGCCTGGTCGGAAGGGCACGGCTTCGACGGCGGGCGCTTCGAGGCGATGATGGCGGACCGGAGGCGCGAGACCCAGGCGACGGTGGACCTGATCCTGCGCTGTAACGAGCCCACGGTGCTGCCCAAGGAGATACAGGATCATCTGGACGGGCTCGGCTCCCTGGACTTCATGCACCACCAGGGTGCTCGAGCCTCGATCCTTTCTGGCGACGACATCGCGGCGCTGCGCATTCCCAAGGGGAGCCTGTCGGACAAGGAACGGGACGAGGTCAACAGCCACGTCAGCCACACCTTCCGCTTCCTGAGTCAGATCCCCTGGGCGGGCTCGCTGGCGAACCTGCCGGAGATCGCCTATTCGCACCACGAGCGGCTGAATGGACGCGGCTATCCCCGAGGCCTGATGGCGGACCAGATCCCGACCCAGAGCAAGCTCATGGCGATCTGCGACATCTACGACGCCCTCGTGGCTGCGGATCGCCCCTACAAGGTTGCCGTCACCGTGCCCCGCAGCCTCGAGATCCTCGAGGCCGAGACCAAGGCCGGTCTGCTGGATGGCGACGCCCTGCGGATCTTCATCGACGCAAAGATCTACGAGATCACCGTGCCGCGGTTCAAGGTGCAGGAAGCCTGAATCACTTCCGTGCTCCTAGGAGCCTGGCCGCGGGCTGGTGCATCCTGGTTCCCTCAGGCGCGGGAGCACGGGATGACGCACAGGCACGACCTTCTCTGGATGGGCTTCGACGGTCTGGATGACGTCGAGCGCCCGCTGGGCGTTCAGCCTGGCGGCGTGGTGCTCTTCGCGAAGAACCTGGATCCGGATCCCGTGGTTGGGCCCGCCCGCTGCCACGCCTTGGTATGCCGTCTGCGGGAACGATGGTCGCCGCTGGCGGTGGCCATCGATCAGGAGGGCGGGCTGGTGTCGCGGCTGAAGGCATGGGTGGGGCCGACGCCGACGTTCCAGGAGATCTGGGAGGCGAGTGGCCCCGAGGGGTGCTGTGCCTGGGGGGCACTCTGGGGAGAGGGGCTTGCCCGGCTGGGTATTCAGGTGGACTTCGCGCCGGTGGCGGATCTCTCGGATGGACGCATGGACACGGGCTTGGGGGAGCGGAGCGCAGGTTCGCACCCCGCAGAGGTCGTCACCGCGGTAGGCGCGTTCCTGGCGGGGCTCGAAGCCACCGGTGTCCGGGGCTGTCTGAAACACTTTCCGGGGTTGGGAGGGGGAACCGTGGACAGCCACAAGGCCCTGCCGGACATCCTCGATCCCGCCCGCGCGGCGCTGAATGCGCGGCCCTTCCAGCAGCTTGCCCACCCCGACCGGCTCGTGATGGTGGGGCATGTGCGGACGCCGGAATCCGGCGAGCTGCCCGCCAGCCTGCACCGGGGCTCCGTCGCGGACAACCCTTGGGGCGTCCGCGGGCGTTTTATCCCCGATGCCATGGAAATGGGCGGTTGTAACGATTGGGACTGGCCCACCCGCGTGCGGCTCAGCCTTGAAGCAGGCCATGAGGCGTTGCTGGTGTGCATGCCCGTGACTCAGGTGGAAGCCTGCATCGCGGCGCTGGACGCCATACCCGAAGACCTCTGGCGGCCCGCTGCAGAACGCTTTGCCAGCCTACGCCGGGATCTGGATACGCCGCTTCTCGAGTGGGACGCGGACGGCTGGGCGGACTGGGTACGCCGAGTGCAGGCGGCTTCGGAACGCATGGAAACCGCGCGTCAGGCCGATCCGACGGAAGTGCGCTGATCGGCATCCCATCCCGTATCCTAGGAACCCTAGAGGAGCACCCATGACCACCGGCTACTATCCGCCCATCGTCATCGAGCAGACCCCCCGCGGCGAGCGCAGCTACGACATCTACAGCCGCCTGCTGAAGGACAACATCATCTTCCTGGGCACGCCCGTGACTGACGACGTGGCCAACGCCATCGTGGCCCAGATGCTCTTCCTGGAGTCCGAGGACCCCGACAAGGACATCCAGATCTACATCAACAGCCCCGGCGGCAGCGTCACCGCGGGCCTCGCCATCTACGACACGATGCAGTTCGTGAAGAACGACATCGTCACCTACTGCATGGGCCAGGCCGCCTCCATGGGCGCCTTCCTGTTGGCGGCGGGCACCAAGGGCAAGCGCTACGCCCTGCCCAACAGCCGCATCATGATTCACCAGCCCTCCGGCGGCGCGCAGGGCATGGTCAGCGACATCGAGCGCACCTTCAACGAGATCCAGCGCCTGAAAGACACCCTGGGTTCCGCCTTCGCGAAGCACACGGGCCAGCCCCTGAAGAAGGTCGTGAAGGACCAGGACCGCGACTACTTCATGAGCGCCCAGGAGGCGATGGAGTACGGAATCATCGACAAGGTGCTCACCGAGCGCCCCTAAACCGGTTGGCGTCTGACGGGGAAGGGCGGGATCGCGAGATCCCGCCCTTCCTTATTGGGGGTCGGTCAGGCAAGGTGTCAGGTGACATTCCGTTTAAAGGTTCGAGAGGAGGGTCCTGATCCCTGGCCCGACGCGGTTTTCAGTCCCTGCCTGAGAACTGCCGAACAAGGAGGGATCCCGGGGCGCCCATGGTTTCCTTTCTCGCCTTTGCCACGACCCTCATGCAGGCAGTGCGAGCACTGCAGCTCTACGGCCCAGGGCACCCGCGCACCCTGCAGTCGCTTCAACTCCTGGCGGATACTTTCGAGCACCACCTCGCCGGGCGTCCCTACATCCAGGTGGCGGCTCGTCATGGCCGACTCTTCGTGGACAAGGTCATGGAGGAGGGGCTGAACCTCCAGCTGAAGGCGCTCATCCGGGAGTTGGAGGACCGCGACATCCACGCCTTCGTGGCCCATAAGGGCGCCACCGAGGCGGAGTGGCGGGTCCTGCTGGAGCTCCTGGTCCTGAAGCCTCCTCAGCTGAGGGAGAAGGGCGGAGGGCGGGCTTACCTGGAGCGGCATGACGTCACCCACATCCGCATCCTGGCCTCGCGACTGGAGGATGTATCCGAGTCTGGTGAGGTCGCTTCCGCCCTCCTGGGCGCCCTGACCCTGGGGGATGCCACCGCCTGGACCGCCACGGGTCTCTCCCAGGCGGTGCTTCCGCTGCTGGCAGGCGCCGTGGGGATTGGAGGGAGTGGAGGAGGTGCCGGAGCGGGCGCTGGAGGGGCAGCCGGTGGTTCCGGGACGGGGACGGGGCTTCCGGGGATCCCCGGTCGCAGCAGTGAGACGGGTTCGGGCGGCACCGCAGTGGTGGATGCCCTGCGAGCCCATCTGGTGGGGCTGCTCCAGGGGCCTTCCATGCCCAATCTGGGGGGGCTGGGGGACCTGCTGGAGGCCCAGGGGCTTGACCGACAGGGCGCCTCACCCGGTACGCAGGGAGCGCTGGTCCAGGCCGTGGCCGGGCTGCCCGCCGAAGGCCGCCTCGGGCTTCTCTTGGGAGCGGCGCAACTGCGCTCCGGTCCGCTCCGCAACGTCTTCCACCGGATGGCGGGGCAGCATGCCCTGGGTTCCATTGCGGAAGCCTTCGGGCATGGAACCCTTTCCGCCACGGCCATTCCTGAGGTGCTGGAGGAACTCACGCCGCTCCTGCCGGCGGCGGAGCAGTGGGGCGCCAAGCTCATGGAGGCCCTTCAGGGCTCGGGCATGCCGCCCGCTCAGCTCAAGGAACTGATGGACGTTCTGACATGGGGAAACCTCCCTCGGGAAGAACGCCTGAGGCAACTGCTGGAGGAGGGGAAGCTGGCGGAGGTGCCCCTCGCAAAAGTAATTACCCTCCTGCGTGAACTCCTGGAATCGGGGGACATCGTCGGCTTCATCCGGCTTCTGCAGCGCCTGGGCGAGGATTTCGGGTTGCCGATCGTGGAACGTCGCCTCGCCATCGCGGAAGGGTTTGAGCAGATCGCGCGCTGGGCGCAGGCGCCAGGGATGCCGGAGGGGGCGCTGGATCGCCTGCAAGGTCTCCTTTCCCATGCCTGGATGGGTGAGCGGGACCCCGATGTCCATGGTCGGATCGCGCAGGCGGTGGAGACGTTGGTCTGGTTCGAGGCGAGTCGCGGACAGGCACCCCGTGCCGCTTCCCTGGTGGTTTCCCTTGGCGTGGCGGCTCCGGATGCCCCCTGGAAGGCCACGGCGCTTCAGGAACTGATCCATCGTTTGGCGGTGCCTGCCCGCATGACCCACATCCTCATGCTGCTGCACGGCATGGACAAGGCGCAGGCGGCGGAACGGATTCACCCGCTCCTGAAGCTGCTGGGCGCACCCGCTGCGGATTTCCTCGTGGAGCGCCTTTCGGAAGAGGGGGACCGCATCCGGCGGGCCCGGCTGCTGGAGGCCCTGCGCTCCTGCGGCCAGACAGCGGAGGGACCGCTGCTGGAGGCCCTGCATGCTCCAGAGTGGTTTGTGGTGCGCAACGCCCTCATCGTCCTCGGCGAAGTCGCCGGGCCGAGCCGGCTTGCCGACGTGCAGCCCTTCCTGCAGCACAAGGACTCCCGGGTGGTACGTGCGGCGATTCGCGCCGTGGGGCATCTCGGGGGTGCCCACGCCGAGGCGGCGATCCTGCGGCTGCTGGATCATCGCGATCTTGAAATCCAGCTGGAAGTGCTCTTCACGGTGCAGGAATCCGGATCCCGCAATGCCATCCCCGCCCTGTTGGACTTTCTGAAACACAGCTCCGGCAAGCGGGCGGACGTGGCCCGGGTGCGGGAGAAGATCCTGGAAGTGCTGGGGCGGCTGGGATCGCCTTCGGTGATTCCGACTCTGTTGGACGTTTTGGCCCGGAAACGCGGCCTCTTCGGCGAGAAGAAGGAGCCCCTGGGCATCCGCCTCGGCGCGCTCCAGGCCCTGCTGACCTTGGACACCGCCGAGGCCCAGACGGCTGCGGCTCGGGTGTTGGAGAAGGAGCCTCCAGGGCCCGATCGGGAGGCCTTCGAGGCGTTGATGCTGAGCCGGTTGGGGTAGGTCAGCGCGAGGTCGTCTTATTCGGCTGCACCCTCTTACACTGGACGGATGCCGACGGCCGTCTTCGAAACCTTGGAATCCCTGCGGGCGGCTCTGGTCGCAGGAGATCGGGTGCATGCGAGGGGGCTGTTGGAACGTCTGCGTCAGGGCTACCGGCGGGTCCCAGGTTCTTTCACGCCGGAGATGCTGGCCGAGCTGAAGGTCGCGGCGGGGGCCTGTGCGGTGCGGGATCCCAAGGAAGCGCTGCAGGAACTCTTCGGCTACGGCACCTTTCGACCTGGGCAGGAAGAGATCATCGCCTCGGTGCTCCAGGGGCGTGACGTGCTGGGAGTGCTGCCCACGGGCGGCGGCAAGAGCTTGACCTACCAGCTGCCCGCGCGGCTCCTCGGTGGCACGACCCTCGTCATCTCGCCCCTCATCTCGCTGATGAAGGATCAGGTGGACGCGGGGCTGGAGGCCGGGCTGCGCACCACCTTCCTCAACTCCAGCCTGGATGCGGAGACGCGTCGGAGCCGACTCGCGGCCCTGCACCGGGGCGACATCGAGCTGCTCTACGCGGCGCCGGAGGGCCTGGAGGCCTACCTTGCGGATCTGCTGTCAGAAAAGCCGCCCAGGCTCATCGCCGTGGACGAGGCCCACTGCATCAGTCACTGGGGGCACGACTTCCGGCCCAGCTACCGGAACCTCGCTGGCCTGAAGCAGCGGTTTGGCGGCGTGCCCGTGCTGGCGCTTACGGCCACCGCCACCACTGAGGTGCGGGAAGACATCGTGACCCAGCTCGGCATGCAGGCGCCCTTCACGTTCGTCGGGTCCTTCTTCAGATCCAACCTGCGCCTGCATGCGGTCCGCAAGGGCGGGACGCTCAAGCTGCGGGAGGCCATCCTCCAACTGGTGGAATCCCGACCCGGGCGCAGCGGCATCATCTACTGCCTCTCCCGGCAGAGCACCGAGGGACTCGCGGGCTACCTGAAGGAGCATGGCATCCGCGCCGCGGCATATCACGCGGGGCTGACGCCGGATGAGCGGGCTCGGGTCCAGGAGGCCTTCCAGAAGGATGATGCGGACGTGGTCGTGGCCACGGTCGCCTTCGGCATGGGCATCGACAAGCCGGACGTGCGCTACGTCATCCACCGGGACATGCCTCGCAGCCTGGAGGGTTACGGTCAGGAAGTGGGCCGTGCCGGACGCGACGGGGATCCGGCAGACTGCATCCTGTTCTACTCGTGGGCTGATGTGATCTCGCTGGAGCGCTTCGGCGACGACCTGCCGAAGGAGCAGGCGGACATCCAGAAGCAGCAGGTGCGGGACATGTACCGCTTTGCCGAGCGGGCGGCGTGCCGTCACCAGGCGATGGTGGCCCACCTCGGCCAGACCATGGGCCCCTGCGGCTCCAGCTGCGATGTCTGCCTAGGACAGGACATCCTGGCGGACGCACCCCCGCCCAAGAAGAAGGTGAAGCGCGCCCTCGTAAATCCCGGAGACCTGCCGGAGCCGGACGATGAGGAGGCGCTGTTCCTCGATCTGAGGGCCCTGCGGAAGGAACTGGCGGAGGCCCGGGGCGTGCCCGCCTATGTCGTGCTCACGGATGCCACCCTGCGGCATCTCGCCCGGTTCCGCCCCACGTCCGAGGACGGACTGATGGGCATCAGCGGCATCGGGCCTGCCAAGTTGGCAAAGTACGGCGAGGCTTTCCTGGGGCGAATCCGTGCCTGGCGCGGATGATTCATGCAACGCTCGGAAGTTCGGCCCACCCTGGGATAGGATGAAATTCACTTGCAAGGGGCTCGAATGAAGGGGATGACGATCCAGAACCTGTTCATCCGGGCGGAGATCAGCGCCCAGGGCGCAGAACTGCGACGCTTCGGCACGGGAACCGGGTTGGATCTGCTCTGGCACGGGGACCCAAATGTGTGGCCGCGCACCTCTCCGATCCTCTTTCCTGTGGTGGGCCGGTGCAAGGAAGACCGCATCCGCGTGGGCGGGCGCGAGTTCCTCATGCCGAAGCACGGACTCGTCCGAGATGCCCGGTGGGAGCTGGTCCTGGCTTCCCGGGAGTCTTGCACCTTCGCCCTGGAGAACACGGTGGGGAGCCTCGAGTCCTATCCCTTTCCCTTCGAGCTGAGCATCACCCACACGCTGGAAGACTGGACCCTGCGGGTGAGCACAGAGGTTGTGAACCGCGGTTCCGAGTCCATGCCCTTCGCCTTGGGAGCGCATCCTGCCTTCCGCTGGCCCCTCTCCCCCAACGTGCCCAAGGAAGCCCACCGCATCGTGTTCGAACGAGTCGAGGAGGCCCCGGTCCGTCGCCTGAATGGGGAAGGGCTCCTGCGCACGGAAACACAGCCTTCGCCGGTGCGGGGACAGGTGCTGCACCTGGATGACTCGCTCTTCGAGCAGGACGCCTTGATCTTCGACGCGCTCACCAGCCATGCGGTGCGCCTGGAGGCTCCCGGTTGTCCCGCCTTGCAGGTGGACTGGGCGGGTTACCGCCAGCTTGGGCTCTGGTCCAAGCCCGGCGCCAACTTCCTCTGCATCGAGCCCTGGTTCGGCATGCCCAGCCGCGAGGATGAGGCCTGCGCCTTTGCCGAGCGGCCGAGTCTGTTCACATTGGAACCCGGCAAACGCCAGGCCTTCCACTGGTCCGTGACGCTGGTGGGGAAGTAGGTTTCGAGAGGACAGCTGGCCTTCTCCCCCTCCAAGTGGGACACTAGAGGTTTGGTATTTGGAGGTCTTCCATGGCGGTTCGGTGCGGCATCGTGGGTCTGCCCGGTGTGGGCAAGTCGGTGCTTTTCAACGCGATGACCAAGGGAGACGCAGCGAGCGGCAACTTCCTTTTCTGCACGACGAGCGCCACCACGGGCATCGTGGACGTGCCTGACGAGCGCATGCACGTGCTTTGTCGGATGGTGAATGCCCGCAAGGTCGTGCCCGCCACCCAGGAGTTCGTGGATATCCCAGGCCTCGTGCGCGGCTCCAGCAAGGGTGAGGGTCTCGGCAACAGCTTCCTGACGGACATCCGGGACATGCACGCCCTGGTCCAGGTGGTGCGCTGCTTCGACAACCCCGACATGCCCCACGTCGAAGGCTCCATCGACCCCGTGCGCGACCTGGGCATCGTGGACATGGAACTGATCATCAAGGACATGGAGGTCATCGAGAAGAGCCTCGAGCGCCACCAGAAGACCGCCCGCTCCGGCAACAAGGAGAGCCAGGTCATGGTGGTGACCCTGGAGAAGATCCTGGCGGCCCTGAACGAGGGCCTCTGGGCGTCCTCCGTGGAGCTCAGCAAGGAGGAACTCTTCTCCCTCAAGAGCTACTGCCTGCTGACCCTGAAGCCCATGCTCGTGGTGGGCAACATCAACGAGAGCGACATCCCGAACCCGAGCGGTTGCCCGCACTATGCCGCCCTGGAAAAGGCCGTCGCCGAGCGCGGCCTGACGGTCATCCCCATCTGCGCCAAGTTGGAGGCGGACCTCTGCCAGCTGGATCCGGAGGAAGCCGCCATGTTCATGGAGGAGGCTGGCCTCAAGGAGCCGGGCCTCACCCGCTTCATCCGCGCCGGCTTTGCCCTGCTGAACCTTCAGACCTACTTCACGGTGGGTGAAAAGGAAGTCCGCGCCTGGACGATTCCCGTGGGCGCCACCGCTCCTGTGGCTGCCGGCGCCATCCACAGTGACTTCGAGCGCGGCTTCATCCGCGCCGTGGTGATCGCGTACGCCGACTACATCACCTACAACGGCGAACAGGGGGCCAAGGAAGCCGGCAAACAGCGTCAGGAAGGGAAGAACTACATCGTGCAGGAAGGCGACTGCATCGAGTTCCGCTTCAACGTCTGAGGTCCCTGGCATCCGCTGCACGAAGGAGATGCGCCCTCAGGGTGGCATCTCCTTTCGCCCTTTAAGGGGCGCCTTGAGCCGAATGGGTTCGAGAGCGGTGTCCGCTCCCCATGTTCCCGACCGTCCCCGGCGGGCCTGATTCAAGCCCCGTCACGCTTCGCCCGATTCAACCATCCATGAGCAGTGAGGTGGGACGCGGATGAATCGGCCGAAGGCAGCCAAGGCCTGGGGGAAGGACATTCCGGTGGAAGAGCCCGGGATGCTCCGGGATGTCTTCCGGCTGCTCTGTGAGACCCAGCGTGAATTCCCGATCAAGGTGGAAGGGACGCAGACGCTGCCCTACACCTCGGTCGTGCGAGACGTGGACTTTGAGAAGGGGCGCGTGCGCCTCAAGCTGGTGCGTCCTCTGCCTCATGAACTGATGGAAGGGGCGGAATTCCGGGCGACCTTGGCTCTTGAGGACCAGCGTTTCGAGGCGCTCGTGGAGTTCAAAGGGCGCGAGGAATACCTCACCTACAGCTTCACGCTGCCCCCCAACCTCTTCTATGCCGATCGTCGCCAAGAGAAGCGCTACCCCTTCCGGCCTCGGGAGAGCGCTTACGTGATGGCTCAGGACGGCGGCATCCCGGGTTACGGTGTGGCGGGGCCGCTGCTCAACATCAGCAGTGGCGGGCTCGCCATGCGGGTGGATCGGGTGATCAAGCTGGAGGACGGCATGCGCATGCCCGCCGCCAGCGCTCCCTTTGAGCGGGGTAAGAACTTCTCCCGCATCCGCATTCAGGACCTTCCAAGGCTTCCTCTGCTTGAAGTTGCGGGGCTTGTGTCCCATTTTTCGGAGTTCCAAGGGGGGCTCATCATGGGTTTCTCGTTCAGCCAGTTGAGCGAGGCCTCACGTTCCTCCCTGCGGGACTGCTTCGCGCTTCGGGACCAGCTCTTCCGCAAGTCGCCGGGAGGCATCCGGGAGGCCCTCCAGTCGCTCCCGACGACCGGGGCTTCCATCCTGGATGGCGCGCGAGGTCCCGCCCCCATGCGGGCAGAGGCCGAAGCGCCGATTCCCAGGCCGCAGCTTCCCGGGACCGATCCTCTGGAGCGATTGGCTCGTCGCAGCACGAGGTTGGCCTTGGCAGTGTCTTCGCCCGAAGTGCGCGAGCAGGTGACGGCCTCTCTGCGATCCCAGGGATTCCATCGTCTGGAGATCCTGGCCAGTCTGGCGGATGCCGCCGCGCTCTGGAGAACCGCAGAGCCTCCGGCGGCGCTGCTGGTGGATTTGGCGCTGGGGGGTGGCCGGGATGCGCTGAGTTCGGCTCGCTTGCTGGAGCGTCAGGTCCAGGCCTTCGGTGACATCTCACTGGTCCTCCTGGCCGAACAGGTGGAGGATGCGGCCATCATGTCCCTTGGTCCACGCACCCGCTTGCTCGCCTTCGGTGGCTCGGGGGAGGAAGGCCGGGATGCTTGGGGCAGCGCGGTGGCCTATGCTGCCGGGCTACTGGAGTAGCTCGAAACGCATGAGGCCCGGCAGTGCCGGGCCTCATCACATGCCTGGGGGGTGGGCTCAGAAGCCCCGGAACTGGAGCTTCACGCGGAAGGTGTTGTTATCCTCCCGGGCTTCCGTGACCACGCCATCGGCGTCCACTCGGAGTTCCAGGGTGCCTTCCTGAGGGCCAAGGTAGGCCTGGGTGTGGATGGGCTTGATCTCGTTGGCGGCTAGGGCGAGGGTGCTCTGGATGCTCACCTCGCTGCCGTTGAAATACCATTTGCACTTGAAGGGGCCGGGCGCCGCGGCGCCGTTGTATTCGCGGATGGCGTAATACAGCTCAAAGGCAGGCTTGCCATTGCTGACCAGGGTGGCGTCATCCGGGGTGAGCACCAGGGTCTCGTTCCAGCGCACTTCCTTCTGCTTCTTGCCGATCTTCAAGAAGCCGTAGGCACCGACATCCGCCTTCTTGGCGCCCTCGTCCACACAGGTGACCTTGAAGGCTGCCTTGTTGGATGCTGCCGCAAGGGGCACGATCACTTCGATGGCCTGCCAGCCTTCATAGCTCGGAAGCTGGGGGCCTCCGAGGGTCCAGGTGGTGCTGACCGGTTTGGTGCCCGGAGCGGCAAACACGAGGGACTGTTCGGGGGCCTGGGCGCCATCGCTTCGGGTAAACCGGTATTTCACCGTGGTGGCCTGGCTGACGGTGATGGAACCGTCGAATTTGATGATGGCGGGGCACTTGCCCTGGAAATGCTCGGGGGTGGCCTTCAGGCTGGCCATGACCCGAAGTGGCTCTGCCACGCATTTCACCTTGAAGACGGCCCGATTGCTGGTGACCTGCTGGGGGTAGACGATCTGGATGGCCTGCCAGCCCTCGTATTCCGGCAGCCCGGGACCGCCGAGCGTCCAGGTGGTGGAGACGGGCTTGGTGCCGGGCTTGTCAAACTCCAGCGTCTGGATCGGGGCGTTGGCGTTGTCGCTGCGGATGAACTTGTACTGCAGCTTGCCGGCCTTCGGAGCGGTGATGGAGCCGTTGAAGGTGATCGTGGTGGGGCACTTCCCCGAGTAGGCGGCCGGGGAGGCGCTGAGGGTGGCGGTGGGGGCCTGGGCGGTCAGGGGCAGGGCGAGGGCGGCCGCGAGGCTCAAAGAGAGCGTATGGAAACGGTTCATGGTGGATCCTCCGGTGCCTACCGTGGTCCCGTTGACCTTTGATTGCAATGGGAATCTTGGTAAAAAGAGGCATCTTGTTGTTGGGTGTCCCTTCTGGATACGAAAGCGCCCCGCATCTGCGGGGCGCTTTCGGGTTCTGCGGCGGATCAGGCTTCTGTCTTCGGGGCCCGGAATCGTGCGAACACCTTGGACCACTTGAAGTCGTCCAAGAGGTCGAAGAACACCGGGATCACGATTAGGGTCAGCAGGGTGGAGGTGATGATGCCTCCGACCACGGCGCGGGCCATGGGCGCCCGCATCTCGGCGCCGGCACCGAGGGCGAGGAACAGGGGCAGCATGCCGCCCACCATGGCGAAGCTGGTCATGAGGATGGGCCGGAGCCGCGTCATGCCCGCCTCGATGATGGCCTCCTTGCGGGGCATGTTCTCCTCGCGCATCAGCTGCAGGGCGCGGTCCACCAGCAGGATGGCGTTCTTGGTGACCAGGCCCATCAGCATGATCAGGCCGATCTGGGTCATCATGCTCATCGGGTCCCCGGTCACGAGCAGCATGACCACCATGCCCACCATGGAGAGGGGCAGGGACACCATGATCGTGATGGGAAGCTTGAAGCTCTCGAACTGGCTGGCCAGCACGAAGTAGATGAAGGAGAGGGCCAGCAGGAGGGCCGTGGCCATGTAGCCGCCCGTCTCCTTGTTGTTGCGGGCCTGGCCAATGAAGTCGATCTTCACGCCTTCCGGCAGCGTGCCGGCCTTCTTCATCTCGTTGATGCCCTTGCCGAGCTCGCCCACCACTTCCTGGAGGGTCTTGCCTTCTTTGTTGGCGCTGAGCATGAGCTGGGCCTGGAGGCCGCGGCGCTGGAGCTTGGCGGGGGCGACGGTCTCCTCGAAGCGGGCCACATTGCCCACCTTCACCTGCATGAAGTTGCCCGCCTTGTCCTTCTTGGTGGAGGTGATCATCATCCCCGCCAGGGTGTCGGCCTTGGAACGGTTCTCGTCGGAGAGCCGCACCCGAACGTCGTACTGCTCACCGGAGGTCTCCTCGAACTTGGCCACGTCGACGCCGTCCACGAGGGGACGCACCATGCCCGCCACGGTCATGGCGCCCACGCCGAGGTCGGAGGCCTGCTTGCGGTCCACCGTGAGGCGCAGCTCGGGCTTCCCTTGGTCGCGGCTGCTGGTGATGTCCACCGCGCCGGTGATGCGCTGGAAGAGGGCCTTCACCTGTGGTTCTGCCTGTTCCACGGCCTTGCGGTCTGGGCTCATGACCGCCACCATGAAAGGCTTTTCGTCTCCGAAATCCGCCACCGGCCCGAGGCCGATCTCCACGCCCGCCAATACAGCCAGGCGGTCGCGCATGTCGCGACGGATGGCCACATGGTCGCGCTTCCGCTTGTCCTTCAGCTTTACGTAGATCTTGCCTTCGTTGATGCTGCCCAGCAGGCCGGTGCCGATGGTCGTGTAGGTCAGTTCGGTCTCCGGCGTATCCCGCACGATGCGCTCGATGGCTTCCACCTTCTGGCGCGTCGCTTCCAGGCTGGCCCCGGGTTCGGTCTTGAAGGCCACCTGGAGGTCGCCCCGGTCGTAATCGGACATGAAGTCACTGCCGAGCAGCCCGATGAGCATGATGGCGGCGACGAAGCTTGCGAAGCCGATGCCCAGCACGGTCTTGCGGTGCTCCAGGGACCAGTTGATGGCACTGCGGTAACCCTTCTCCCAGTTGTCGAGATGATCGTTGAACCACTCCACGCTCTTCATGATGAAGTGGCGGTGGCCGTGGTGGCTCTCCTGGTAGCCCTTTACGTGCTCGGGATCGGGCCAGACGGCGCTGAGCATGGGATCCAGCGTGAAGCTCACGAAGAGCGAAATGGCCACGGCAAAGGCCACGACGATGGCGAAGGGGAAGAAGAACCGCCCCACGATGCCGCCCATGAAGGCCACGGGCACGAACACGGCGAGGAGCGACAGGGTGGTCGCGATGACCGCCGGGCCGATTTCCGCGGTGCCCTCTCGGGCCGCCGTGATGTGGTCCTTGCCCATCTCCGCGTGGCGCGTGATGTTTTCGCGCACGACGATGGCGTCGTCGATCAGGATGCCGATGGCCAGCGACAGGCCCATCAGGGTCATGGTGTTCAGGGTGAAGTCGAGGGCCTTCATGATGATGAAGGAGCCGATGACCGACACCGGCAGCGTGAGGCTCGTGATGAGCGTGCTGCGCCAGCTCTTGAGGAAGTAGAAGACGATGATGATCGTCAGGATGCCGCCCAGGATGATGGACATCTCCACGTCTTCCACGGCGTCATTGATGAAGCGGCTGTTGTCCTTGGCGAGGAGCACCTGGACACCCTGCTTGTCGAGGTCCGGCGTCATGGCCTTCAGCGCGGCCTTCACGGCGTCCGCCATGGCCACGGTGTTGCCGCCCACCTGACGCTGGATGTCCAGGGCCACGGCGTTCTGGCCGTTGAGGCGGGCCAGGGAGCGCTGCTCCTTGACGCCGTCGATGACGGTGGCGACTTCCCGCAGTTCGATGGGGCGGCCCTTCTGATTGCCCACGATGACGGATTCGAAGTCCTTCACCTGGCGCGCCTTGGCGTCCACGCGCACGGCGATTTCCCGCGGACCCTGCAGCAGGTTGCCGCTTGGGATGGCCCGCGTGTCGTTGCCGAGGCTGCCCATGACCTGCTGGAGCGTGACGCCCAGGGCTTCGAGCTTGCCGGGGTCGACCTGCACGCGGATCTCCCGCTTGCTCTCGCCCACCAGCGTGACGCTGCCGACACCGGGGATGTTCTCCAGGCGGCGCTTGAGGAATTCGTCGCCGATGCGGGTGATCTCGCGGTCCGTCATGTCCTTGTGGCCCTCGGAGGGGCGCAGCACGAGCGACATCACGGGCATCTGGGCGGGATCCATCTTCTGGACGATGGGTTCCTTGATGGTGTCCGGAAGGTTCTGGCGGATCTGGCCGAGCTTGGAGCGGACATCCTCCAGGGCTTTGTCCACATCGCGTTCCAGCTGGAACTCGACGACGACGACCCCCAGGCTGTCCTGGCTCGTGGAGGAGATCTCGCGGACCTTCTCGAGGGGGTTGAGGGCCTCCTCGACCTTCTTGACGACATCCTGCTCTACCGCGTCAGGACTCGCGCCCGGGTAGGGCACGCTGACGGTGACGATGGGGAAGTCGATCTTGGGGAACTGGTCGATGCCCAGACCCTTGATGCTGAAGAGACCCAGCACCACGAGCGCGAGCATCACGCAGGTCGTGAGCACCGGCCTTTTGATGGAGAGATCTGAAAGAAACATCTCACTTCACCTTTCCGGTGGCAGGCGCCTCGACCACCCGCAGGCGGGAGCCTTCGGTCACCTGGTCGCGGCCCTGGGCGATCACCTGGGTGCCGGCGGTCAGGCCCTCCACGGAGCGCCAACCGTCCTGCTCCTGGCCCAGGCTGACCCGCTTGCGCTGGGCTACGCCGTTCGGGGCGATGAAGACATCCGCATCCCGGCCCATGGCCGTGAGGACGCTGGCGGGCAGGGCGGGGCGCTGAATGGTGCCGTCCGCGAGGATCTCGCCTTCGGCGAAGAGGCCACTCTTGAGCTTGCCGTCGACATTGGGCACTTCCATGCGGACCCTCAGCGTCCGGCCGTCCTGGAGCACCGCTCCGGCCACCTGGGCCACCTTGCCCTCGATGGGCTGGTCAAAACCGGAGATGCGGAAGCGCACCTTCATGCCCGCCGTGACCTGAGCGAGGGCCTGGGTCGGAAGGTCCGCGAGGATCTCCAGCTTGCGGTTGTCTACCACCATGAAGGCGGTCTGGCCGGGGTTGAGCATCTCGCCCACCTGGATGAGCTTCTGCGCCACTTGGCCCTCGAAGGGCGCCTTGATCTGAGCCTTGTGGAGGCGGCTCTTGGCGAGGCCCAGGTTGCTCTCCGCAGCCCGGGCACCCGCCTGGGTGGCGTTGAAGTAGGTCTCCGCCTGCTGGGCGGACTGCTTGGTGATGGATCGCTTCTCCAGGAGCATCTGGGCCCGATCCCAGTCGCGCTTGGCCTGGCTCGCCTGGGCCTGGGCCTGGGCCAACTGGGCCTCCGCGGCCTGGACGCCAAGGAGGAGATCCTCCTCATCCTGGGCCGAAAGCACGGCGCCGCGGCTGACGCGGTCGCCTTCGAACACGGTGGTGCGGGTGACGCGGCCAGCGACCTCGGCCTTCAGCTCCGCGCGGTTCACCGCCAGGAGCGTGCCGGTGAAGGGGATGGCGCTACGGAAGGGGCGGCTTTCGACGGTGGCCAGAGTGACCGTGACGGCGCCCTCAGTCTTGGTGGCAGCCTGCTTGTTGAGCTCGGCCGCCCGACGGGAGCGGTGGAGGGCGGTGGCGCCCACCACGATGAGCAGGGGCAGGCCGATGGTGAGGCTGAGTTTCATGCGGTTCATCTGGGACTCCTGGATCTCAAAGGGGCATCAGGCCGGCGGCGCGGCGATGGTCGAAGAGGGCGGCCCACACGCCGAGTTCCGCACGCCGACGCTGACTCTCCAGCTGGCGTTCGGTGCGCTCGGCCTGTAGCAGGTCAAGGCTCGTGATCAGGCCCTGGTCGAAGGACTCCCGTGACATTCGCAGGGCCTCGGCTCCTGCGGCATAGGCCTTGGTTGCGGCATCCCGCAGTGCCTGGGCCTTCTTTAGCTCACGATCCGCCGAGGAACGCTCCACGGCGATGCTGCGCTCCTTGTCCACCTTGAGCTGGCGGACCTGCTCCAGCTGGGCGCGGTTCTGGGCGCGCTTGCCGGAGGAGCGCAGGCCGTCGAAGACCGGGAACTTGAGGGTCACGGCCACGCGCCAGGCGTTGTATGGCTCGTGGAAGAGGTTCTGCTCCTTGCCCACCTGGTAGCCATAGCTGGCGTTGAGGTCGAGCTTGGGGCGCAGGTCCGACTTGAGGATGGTGTCATTCGCCTTGAGCATCCGCTCCTGCTCGTCCAACTGGGCGATCTCACTGCGATCGCGAGGGCCGGAGAGCTCCTGGATTGCCGCTTGGCCGAGCTCGCCGAGCTGGAGGGGCGTCTTGGGATCGAGCCCGAGCTGGCCGTTCAGGATCTCGAGGGCACGGCGATGGTTCGCCTCCGCCTGGAGTTCATCCGGGATCACGGCCAGGAATTCGCTTTCCGCCCGCAGGCGGTCCAGCTCCGTGGCGGTCTGGGCCTCGAGGCGGGCCTTCACGTCCTCCACGAACTTCTCGGCGGTGCGGCGACGGGCGGCGATGACATCGAGGTCCGCCGCGGCGGCGAGCACGCCGAGATAGGCCTTCGCCACGCCGTGAAGGATGTCCAGCTGGGTGGTGGTGAAGGCGGCCTCCGCCTCCTTCGCACCCATCTTGGCGATGTCGATGGCGGTGCCGAGCTTGCCGAAGTGGAACAGGGGCTGGGTGAGGTTGGCGGTGGTGCTGTAGGTCTTGCGGGCCCCCGTCAGGGCTGCGGGATCCAGCCCGAACTTGGCGGCGCCTTCGCCAAATCCGCTGTTGAGGATGCTCACGTCGCGGTATTTCGTAGCGTCGGCATTCAGCGTGAGCTGGGGCAGGGCATCTGCGCGGGTCGTGGTGATGAGGCCCTGGCGTTCCTCCACGCGGGCCTTGGCGGCGCGCAGCAAGGGGTTCTCGCGGCGGGCGCGATCCAGGGCGCCCGACAGATCCAGGTTTACCGAGGCGGCGGGGGGAAGATCCTGCACCAGGGCAGGCGGTGCGAAGAGCATGGTGGGACTCCTAGGAAACGGGCGCGACCGGGATCCCAAGACCCCGGAAACTGAAATCAACGAAGTGGCGATGGAGGACGTCCAGGCTCTCGGGCCCGAAGCCTTGGCCGCGCATCAGCTTGATGAGCTGGAGGTGCTTGTGCAGGAAGATCACCTGACCGTGGATGCTCAACGCCATGAGCCAGATCTCATCCTCCGAAAGGTCGGGGCGAAGGAGCCGGATGCAGCTGTCCAGATGCTCCTTGTGGGGCCTTGTTACTTCCAGAATGAAGTCCTGCATGGCGGGTCGAGGGCCTTCCATCTCGCGGTTCCACAGCTCGTGAGCCGCCCGGGCCACCTCGAAAGGGATGGGCAGCTGGTCGCCGAAGCCGTGACACGTGAGGAACTGCTCCAGGATGATACGGATGTAGCCGTCCATGGCGGCCTTGGCCTTCGCCTGTAGGTCCGGATCCTTCGGTGAAGGCAGGGGCGGGAAGGCGGGGCGGTTCGCTTCCATCATCTCGTGGACCCAGCGCATGGCCTCCATGTAAAGGCCTTCCTTGCCCCCGAAGTGGTACTGGACCAGGGCGGAGTTGACGCCGGCCTTGGCGGCGATTTCCCGAATGCCCACCCCTTCGAAGTTCCGCTCCGCGCAGAGCAGAAGGACGGATTCCATCAGGCGGGTTCGGCTGTCAGAGGGGTGTTCGGCCATGGATTTCCTCGTTGGCGATTTAATCAATCGATTGAATTGCGCCAGAAGGGAGTTTTAATCAACCGATTGATTGAGTCAATTCCGGAATGGCCATGACCTTGTAACTTCTCCCCGTACTGGGGTATCCCTGGGATGGAGGCTCCCATGGCCGCACACATCAGCTACTTCGTTCTGGCCTTTCTGGTGGGGGCCATCGGCCTTCAGGCCCTTGGCGAACATCGGGATGCCTTCGGCGTCGTGCCTCAGCCGCTCATGCGGCCCGCAGGGCCTCACCTGAGGTGGGGACGCGTGCTGGCTTCCGTCGGCGGGGTGGCCTTGGCCATCGGTCTCCTGGGCGCCTCCCAGCCGGATCTGGACCAGGTGCTGCTCGGTGGTCAGGTGGTCTGCGCCCTGGTTCTGGTGGCCTACGCCCTCTGGATCCTCGTGGGCAGCGGGAAAGTGGTCTACGAGGTCGCGCCCACCCAGGATCCTCATCACCACTGAACCGGAGGGGCATTTTGAGTCGCCAGCCTTCGACGCCTGATTGGCGTAGAGCGGCGGAGTGTGGGCTTGGTGCGACACCAAACGGGTGGACCGCCGCCGCTCAAAAGGCCGATGTGCGACCTCGAAAACTGCCCATTTCTCGATAACGAATCCAGGATAACGAAAGAGCCCGCAGGGATCCCTGCGGGCTCTTTCGTTCGAGGCACCCCTGCTGTGCTCTCGTTTAGCGCCAGATGGCCACCGCCAGCTTGGGGGAGGGCTTCTCGGGCCGGTGCTGAGCCCAGATGCCCGCCGCGGTGGGGAGGCCTTCCTTGGCGTACTTCCCGGGGTCCCAGCTGCGCTTGATGGTGAGGGTGTATGGATTTCCGAGGGAGCTCATCCAACCGGGATCGTCCACCACCACATAGGCGTAGCGGGGGTCGTCACTGGGGTTGGTGTACGCGATCTGCGGTGTGCCGCGGTGCATCACCGTGTGCAGCATGCCAGGCTCCAACTGCCCCCACTTGTTGCATAGGTTGAGGTGAAACCAACCGCGGTTGGAGTGATCCAGGGTGAAGGTGACCGTCTCCTTGGGGGGCACCATCATTCCATAGGCCTTCCAGCCCGCCATCCAGAAGCTGTAGTCCTCAAGAGAGGCCATGTCATCCACTCCCACTACGGGAATGCAACCGCTGCGTGCCCAGGCCTGCAGCTCCGACCAGAGATCCCTCTTTTCCCAGTAGCGATCGTCTGGATGAACGGTCAGGCGAGGCCGCTTGGGCGGATGGATGACACGGATGTGGTTCATCACCTGCCCATTCCCGGTGGGATTCGCCCCGCTGACCCGGATTGGTTGCTCACGGGAGACGTCGCGGCGATTGGGCTGGAAATCACTGCTCCGGTTGTAGTCACTGCCCCAGCCGCCGCCCATGCCGGCCATGGGCGCCCCGCTCGGAGTTCGGAGCGGACCCTCCACCCTCGGGGAGGTCGATCCCGCTCCGCTCCCGCCGGCCTTTTGAGCGAAGAGCGCAAAGGGAGCCGCTGCGATCAAGGCGCTGCAGATGAACCGTCGCATAGATACCTCCGTCGGGCCGCACACATCATCGGTTCGCGGCGATTGAATTCAATGCCAGAACTGTGCCACACATCGCCCGACCTGATGAATCCCTCCAGGGCAGGTCCTCCGCCGGACAGGGGACGTTATCCTGAAGGCATCACCAGGAGCGGACCTTGTTCGGAAAGATCCAGCACATTCATTTCGTTGGGGTAGGCGGCATCGGCATGTCCGGGATCGCCGAGGTGCTGGTCAACCTGGGCTACCGGGTCAGCGGCACGGACCTGAAGGCCAGTGCGACCACGGACCGGCTCGCTTCCCTGGGTGTGGCGATCCACATCGGGCATGAGGCTTCCTGCATCGAGGGCGCCCAGGTGGTGGTGATCAGCAGCGCGGTGAAGGGGGACAACCCGGAGGTCGTGGCCGCCCACGCCGCCAAGATCCCTGTCATTCCACGGGGCGAGATGCTTGCGGAACTGATGCGGCTCAAGGACGGCATCGCCGTGGCGGGCTCCCACGGCAAGACCACCACCACCAGCATGGTGGCCCAGGTCCTCAGTCAGGCGGATCTGGATCCCACCATCGTGGTGGGCGGAAAGCTCGGCGCCATCGGCTCGAATGCCAAGCTCGGGAAGGGCCCGCTGCTGGTGGCGGAGGCGGATGAGAGCGACGGCAGCTTCTTGCTGCTGAGCCCCAACCTCGCTGTCATCACGAATGTCGATCGGGAGCACCTGGACCACTACCGGGATCTGGAGGAAATCCGCCAGGCCTTCGTGACCTTCGGCAACAAGATCCCCTTCTACGGCGCGCTGTTCCTCTGCATGGACTGCGCCGAGGCCGCGGCCCTTCGTCCCCACCTGAAGCGCCGCGTCGTCACCTACGGCACCACGCCCCAGGTGGACCTCCGGGCCATGGACATCCGTCCGGATGGGCTCTCCAGCCATTTCCGCGTGCGTGCCTTTGGTCGCGACCTGGGGATTTTTACCCTGCCGGTGCCTGGCCATCACATGGTGCTCAATGCCCTGGCGGCCATCGGCGTGGCCCTGGAACTGGATGTGGACGTCGAGAAGATCCGCGAGAGCCTCGCCACCTTCAGCGGCGCGGACCGCCGCTTCACCTTCAAAGGTGAGCGCAAGGGCGTTCGGGTCGTGGATGACTATGGCCACCATCCCACGGAGGTCGCCGCGACCCTGGCTGCCGCCCGTCAGGCCTACCCCGAGAAGCGGATCATTGCGGCCTTCCAGCCTCATCGCTACACCCGGACCCAGGCCCTGATGGAGGAGTTCGGCCGCTGTTTCTTCGACGCCGACGTGGTGGTGCTGACGGACATCTACGCCGCCAGCGAGCCGCCCATCCCCGGCATCACGGGCCGCGCCCTCGCGGACAAGCTGCAGGCTTACGGCCAGCGCGAAGTGCACTTCGTCCCCCGTTGGGAGGATTTGGCCACGACCCTGGATGGCCTCACGCGGGAAGGTGACCTGCTGGTTACCCTGGGCGCCGGCACCATCACCCAGGTGGGACCGGCCTTCCTGGCGCTCTAACGATCTTTTCGTTGGGCCTGGTCCCCAGGCGTTCGTCAGTCGAGAACATATCCCAGGCGTTCGGCTGCCTGGCGAACCCTGGGCTCCGCCAGAGCTGAAAAGTCCGCCGGCTCAAGGTTTCGAGGGGGAACCGAGCTGCCTCGGTGCACGGTCTCGAACAGCGAGCGATCCACGCGGTTCAAGTCGATGCTGAGGTGATCGGCCAAGATTTCGAGGGTGGCTTCACGGTTTGAAAGCAGATCCTCGTACCTCAGCAGCAAGCCTGGTCCCAGTTCCGGGAGCGCATCCAGCAGGCTCACGGTGCGGGTGGCCCAATCTGTGAGAAAAGCGTGAGGATCCTTGCCATACCACTGGGTGCTCTTGATGGACCGGAGCACGTGTCTTGGATCGCGCGCCAGCACGATGAATCGACCTTTTGGAAAGACGGTGTGAAGGAACCGGGCCTCCTGGCCGTCGTAGCGGATCTCTTTGAATCCCCAGCGCGGAAAGCCCATGTCGGCCGCAGACCCACCCAGGGATTCTTGAAGGGCGGCTCCGACCCCTCTCATGAACCAGGGAAGGGGAGGGTTGATGTTGGGGATGAATGCATCCAGGCCGCGTTCCCGGAAGAGCTCGAAATGACCTGCCCCCTCACGCGCACGCCACTGCGCGAGGAGCTCGATGTTCTGACGGAAGGAAGGGATGAGCTGGCCGCCGTGTTCGCCCCACATCATCACCTGATGGGTCGAGGTGATCAGCCTCTGCACGAGGGTGCTTCCCGTCCGGCCTGTGGTCGAAAGCAGGAATACGGGACATTCCTGCGAGGTGTCCCTTGGCGGGACGGCACTGGAAGACGCTGAGTCGCTGCTGTCCGTCAGGAAGCCATGGTTGGCTGAGAATGGATCCGCTGGGGCGGAAGGGGGCGGCATCCCGGAGGGGCGGGGGCGGATCTTGAGCACCACCTGTCTCTCGATGTCATGGTCGGCATCCAGGGGTTGCCATCCAAAGGAGAACGCGATGGATTGGGTCGCGCCAGCAGGCTCCGCAAGCCGCTGCCCAATTTGGGTGCGCAGGCCATTGCGGGCGACGGCATGGATGTCCGTTCGTGCCAGATGGAGCAGGGCGCACTTGAGCTCGACGTAGACCCGGTCGGCATGTCGCTGGGCTCCCTCCGCAGCGGCGGTGGGTTCCGCGGTCCTGTTGGCAGGGGCCGGAGTGCCCGTGGGACGGAGCCGAAGGCAGCCGTTGGGCAGATCCACGTCTTCAAGGTTTCGGAGCCTGAGACGCAAAAGGAGGTCTCGTTCCTGAAGGGCCGGATCCGTGATGGCCTCGTCAAATCCCCCCATGGTGTGAAAGAGACGCGTGGGGCAGAGCCAGGAGCCAAAGGACGCATCGAGGCCATCAACGGCGAAGGAATACCCGATGTCCGGTAACAAGGGGCTTATACGGGCGAAAAACTGGGGCACCGGCAGCAGCTCGGTGCTCAGGAAGGCCACCCAGGGCGTGAGGATCCCGGCGCTCGCGGCATTTCTCGCGGCTCCGAGATTCGCGCCGAGCGGCGGCGGGACTCGGAGCAGCCTCACATGCGGGAAATGACGGTTCAGCCAGGGTGCGTCGCAAGGAGAGGAGGCATCTTCGATCAGGACCAAGTCGCAGCCCGGAACGACGCGCCACGCTTCCAGGCAAGCGCTCAGGTCGCTCGAATCCTGGGGGCCGGAGAGGACGATGGTGATGTGGGCCATGGGGTGACCTTTCACGCCTGAGTCAGTCCCCGATGCCGCTCGATCAGATGGAGCAGCATCGAGAGGCCCGAGGGGACGTCCTGCACGTCCGTATGGATGCACAGTTCGGGATGCAGGGGCGTTTCGTAGGGTGAGGAGACTCCCGTGAACTCGGGGATTTCCCCCGCAATCGCCCGCTTGTAGAGCCCGTTCGGATCCCGGCCCGCGCAGACTTCCACCGTGCAGGCCACGTGGATTTCCAGGAAGCGGCCCTCGGGCATCAGCTCCCGCACGATCTGGCGATCCTCGGCGAAGGGGGAGATGAAGGTGCAGAGCACCACATGGCCCGCCTCGAAGAAGAGGCGCGCCACCTCGCCCACGCGGCGGATGTTTTCGCGGCGGTCCTCCTTGGTGAAGCCCAGATCCCGGCAGAGGCCGTGGCGTACCTGATCGCCGTCCAGCAGCATGGTGCGGATGCCCTGCTCAAAGAGACGCTGCTCCAGCGCCCGCGCCAGGGTGGACTTGCCCGAACCGGAAAGACCCGTGAACCAGAGCACCAGTCCGGGATGGCCCTGGCGTGCTTCGCGGGCCTCTCGGGGGATGTTCCAAGGGGTCCAGACCGTGTTTGGCGAATGCTCCTGGGTGACGCGATCCTCCAGGCTCTCCAGGGTGGTTTCGGAGCCCAGGATCATGCCCGCACCCACGGTGCGATGCGTCAGGGGGTCCACCAACACGAAGCTGCCGGTGGCGCGGTTCACACGGTAGGGATCGGCGTGGAGCTGGCTCGCGGTGCGAATCTCCACCTTCCCGATCTCGTTCAGACCGAGTCCGGTGGCCTCGCGGCGGTGCAGGGTATCCACGTCGATGGCATGGAACAGGGCCGAAACCGTGGCCTTCACCGTGTGCGACGTATGGCGAAGCAGGTAGGGGCGTCCCGGCACCATGGCGGTGTCGTCCATCCAGCAGAGGGTGGCCTCGAATCGGGAGGTGAGCAGGGGCAGGTTGTGGCGGCGTACGATCATGTCGCCACGGCTCACGTCCACGTCGTCTTCCAGGGTGATCGCCACCGATTGTCCGGCGACGGCTTCTTCGAGCGGGGTTGCGCCCAGGTGGATCGCCTTCACGCGGCTGGTGGTGCGGCTGGGCAGCACCACGATCTCCTCGCCCTGGCGGATGCTGCCGGAAGCCACGCGTCCGGCGTAGCCCCGATAGTCCTGGTGAGGGCGCAGCACCATCTGCACCGGAAAGCGCAGATCCACGAGGTTGCGCTCCTGCACGCCCGGCAGCGCTTCGAGGTGCTTGAGGAGCGTCGGCCCGGTGTACCAGGGCATGGCCTCGCTGCGGGTGGTGACGTTGTCGCCCTTCAGGGCCGATACGGGAATGAAGGTGAGGCCGCGCAGGTCCAGGCGTTCCGCGAATTCTCGGTATTCCGCCACCAGGCCGTCGAAGACCCCTCGGTCGAAGTTCACGAGGTCCATCTTGTTCACCGCCACGATCATCTGCGGCACCCGCAGGAGCGAGACGAGGAAGGCGTGGCGGCGGCTCTGAGTGAGGATGCCGTTGCGGGCATCAATCAGGACGATGGCGCAGTCGGCGTTCGAGGCGCCGGTGACCATGTTGCGGGTGTACTGCACGTGTCCGAGGGAGTCCGCCAGGATGAACTTGCGGGTGGCGGTCTCGAAATAGCGGTGGGCCACGTCGATGGTGATGCCCTGCTCGCGTTCCGCCGAGAGGCCATCCAGCAGCAGTGAAAGGTCCACGTCCGCCTGGCCGCGGCGCTCGCTGGTGCGGCGGATGGCCTCAAACTGGTCCTCGAAGATGGCCCGGGTCTCGAAGAGCAGGCGCCCGATGAGGGTGGACTTGCCGTCATCCACACTGCCGGTGGTGACGACGCGCAGGAGGGTCTTGTCGCCCATCAGAAGTACCCCTCGC
>CAYQAS010000006.1:0-72834 GCA_964415525.1 uncultured Solibacteraceae bacterium | reverse complement strand
CCGCTGGCCGCCCGGGTGTGGCCTCTTCGCTCCCAACCGTCGTTGGCCTGTGCTCTCAGTCGTGCATCCCCGGGTGGCCGAGGATGGAGGCGCCCGCCTGCTCCAGGGTGGCGTTCTTCAGGGGTCGGCCCACCACCACGGCGACTTCAAGCTCGTAGTCGAAACGTCGAAAGTGCTGCTCGTGCAGGGCCAATTCACCCCCCGCCACCACCGCGAGGTGGTTGGTGAAGTAGGTGACCGGGAACTGGTCGAACTCCGGAATCATCTCCATCCCCCGGTTGCGCCGGGCGGTGGCGACGTGCTGGCGGAAGGCGTAGCCATCCCGCATGGCGGTGGGCCGAGGAATCGGCGCAAGGAGCATCACTTGAGCAGGCTGTAATAGAGCGGCCCCGGGAGCCTGAGCCACCACCTGCCGCACGATAGGCATCAGCTCGTCCTGGCGGCGGATGAGGCCCACCATGTCCACCATCAGCCGAGGGGAAGCCCGGTGGAAGTCCACGATGCGGCCGTCCTCCAGCACCGCACCGATGCGCTCCAGGCCGTGGTAGAGGAAGGTGACGAGCTTCATGAATCCATCCGTGTCCAAGGCACCGACGGGGTGCCGGGGAATTGGATGCCGGACGAGGGCCGGCGTGGCCACCTCAATGAAGGACTGCCCTCGCCCTTGCGTTTTTCCGATGCACCCTGGACCATCGGGGCTCACTTCGCCGTGGCCATGACACCTTTCTCCCTCATTCCGCCCGAGCCTCCCCCTTGCGGAGAAACCGGATACCGGATCACCCATGAGCGAGGCCCCATGACGCGCCAGGTGATGGAGGCCGCTCGATCCTGGGGTGGCAACGAGGCCGTGGAGAGGCTCCTGGCAACCCTGAGTCCCGTCTGCCGCGCCCGTTTCAGCCAGCCGATCGGCTATTTCGAATGGGTGGAATCGGAGCTGGCCTTGGAGTTACATGAGGCCTGGAGCCGAATCATAGGCGCCGACACCATGGCTGAACGCGGCATGGATGCCGCCCTTCAAACCCTCCAGGGCCCCCAGGGATGGCTGCTTCGCATGGCCTCCCCCTCGTTTCTCCTGGAGAATCTGCCTCGCGTCTTTCCCTTCTGGTACCGGGGTGGGGCACTGCGAGTCCACACCTCCGGCCAGCGCCACGCCCGCATCGAGATGTGGGCTCACGGGTACCCGGAATCCTGGTTTCAGCAAGCACTGACCTCGTGGCTCCGACTGGCCATGGAGCTCAGCGGTGCCCGGCAGGTCAAGGTGACCCCTCTGTGCATGGACCCCGCCAGTGCGCCCAAGGCCCTGCATCTCTACGAGGTGGCCTGGGAGGTCTGAGGACCTTGGCACAGCAGCATCCTGGATGGCCTCCAAAGGGAGTCTCCCCCAGGAGTGCCCATGCGCCCCACCCAAGTCGACATAGAGAGCCTGCCGCCCCACCTCCGTCGCTATGTCGTGGATACGGAGTCCCAGACGTACACGCCCCGGGATCAGGCCGTCTGGCGCCACATCCTGCAGCGACTCACGGCTCACCTGGAGCACCACGCCCATCCGAGCTACCTCGCGGGGCTCGCCGCCACGGGCATCGGGCTGGAGCGAATTCCGACCCTGGACGAGATGAACGAGAAACTGGCGATCCTGGGCTGGAAGGCCGTGGGGGTGCGCGGATTCGTGCCCCCGGCGGTCTTCACGGAGCTGCAGTCCTTGCGCGTTCTCGCCATCGCCACGGACATCCGCAGCCACGCCCACATCGCCTACACGCCCGCCCCAGACATCGTCCACGAGAGCGCCGGACATGCGCCGATCCTCGCCGACGCCCGCTACGCCGAATACCTCCAACGCTGCGGCACCGTGGGTTTCAAGAGCATCGCCAGTGTCGAGGACGAGGCGGTCTACGCCGCCATCCGAGACCTGAGCGTGGTGAAGGAGGATCCCGCCGCCACCGAGGCCGATGCGGCCCTCGCCGAGGCCCGTCTCGTGGCCTCCTGCGCCAGCCGCCGCTACGTGAGCGAGAGCACCCGGGCCAGCCGCCTGTATTGGTGGACGGCGGAATACGGCCTCGTGGGCACCGTGGATGCACCCCGCATCTATGGCGCCGGCATCCTGAGCAGCCTGGGAGAGGCGAAGCACTGCCTCACGGAGGCCGTCCGCAAGGTGCCCCTGGGCCTCGTCTGCGCCGACACGGAATACGACATCACGCGCATGCAGCCCCAACTCTTTGTGGCACGGGACTTCGAACACCTGTTCGAAGTGCTCGACGCCTTCGAAGCCACCCTGGCCTGGAAGCGCGGCGGCGACTTCGGCTTAGCGGAAGCCCTGAAGGCCCGCACCGTGAACCATCTGGTGCTCAGCGATGGCTCGAAGGTCACCGGCAAGGTGGTGCGTACCGTGGCAGGGCAGCGCTGCATCGGCCCCATGGGCACCGTTCTGGCGGTGCTGGAAGGTCCGGTTCTGACCGGTCTGAAGGCCACCCCCTGGGCCCGCGAGGCGGTGGTGGCCTTCGGCGCGGCGGAACTCCCAGCCCGAGGCCCTTTCACCCTCGACCTGCCTTCGGGCCTCTATCTCACGGGCTTCCGGGTGAGTGATCACGAGGTGGTGAACCTGCGGGGAAACCTGGAAGGCCGCCCACTGGACCTCCCCAGCTGGGCGCTGCTCTTCCTCAGTGAGGGCCTGCCTTCCGTGGTCGGCGGTCCTGCGGATCCCGCGGCCTGGGACCGCTGGTTCGGCCACCTCAACGCCCCGGCGGAGGGCGAAGGCGAAGCCCGCGCCCGGGAGCACAAGGCCGCGGCCCTTTCCTCCGAGCTTGGGGCGCTCTACCAGGGCGTGCGCGACATCCGGGAGGGCGGGCGCACGCGCGACGACCTCGCCGCCCTCTGGGAGGCCGCCAGCGATTATCCCGACGAATGGCTGCTGCACGACGAACTCAAGGAGCTTGCATGACTTGGACCACCCACGACCAGAGCCTGAGCCGGGAGATCCGGACCAAGGACTTCCTCACCGCCTTTCAGATGGCCTCGGCGCTGGTGCCGGTGGCGGAGGAACTGAACCACCATCCCGACGTGGCCTTCGGCTGGGGCTACCTCCGCATCACCCTCACCACCCACGATGCGGGCGGACTGACGGAGAAGGACCACGAACTGGCCCGGCGCATCGACGAGGTGTTTGCGAAGCTCTGATCCCTTAGGGGTTCCGCATCAGCCGCTCCACCATGGGCGGCACGCAGGCTCGCGGCAGAAGGCGATTGAAAAACAGCGTCAACTTGTTCAAGAACCCCGGCACCACACTGGCCTTGCTCTTCGCCAGGGCCTTCAGGCCCACCCGCGTGACCGTTGGGCTGTCCATCATCACCAGGCGCTGATATGGCGTGGCCTTCTGCCCGGAGACCTTCAGGAACTCCGTGGCGGTGATGCCGGGCGAAAGGACGGAGACCCTCACCCCGGAGTGCCTCCACTCATGGTGGACCGCCTCGCCCCAGTTCAGGATGAAGGCCTTGGCGGCGCCATAGCTGGCATAGAGCGGGTTGGGCTGGTAGCCCCCGATGGAGGCGACCTGGAGGATCCACCCTTCCCTGCGCGTGAGCATGTCCTGACCAAAGAGGCGGGTCAGGGCCATGGGCACCAGCACATCCAGCTCGATCATCGCCCGCTCCTTCTCTGCGGGAATCGCCATGTACTCGCCATAAAGTCCGAAGCCAGCGTTGTTGATGAGCACGTCGACCCGCAGCCCCATGTCTCGAACGGTCTGATAGAGCCGCTCGGACGCGCCGGGGGCCCCCAGATCCATGCTGAGGAGATCCACTTGGACGGTGGTGTATGAGGCCAGTTCCGCCTTCAGCGTTTCAAGGGCCTCTGTGCGGCGAGCGACGAGGACGAGGTTCACGCCGTCGCGGGCAAGGTGCCGGGCGAAGTCGGCGCCGAGACCCGAAGAGGCGCCGGTGACGAGGGCGGTGCGGTCTTTCCAGGGTGAGGGGGACATGGGAGCTCCTTGCAGGGCGAGGCCAGCGGTCCATGGACAGCCGAAAGCTGGATGAAAGGGGTTCAGCGGCGGGTCATACCCACCAGGACATCGGTGAAGAACGCTTCCAGGGTGGAGAGGAAAGGCACATCGAACCCAGCGAGGTCAGGCTGGCGCAGGGCCTCCACCACGGCGGAGGACCGGGCTGTGAGGGCATGGACTCCGATCACGAGGGCGTAGAACCGATGAAAGACCTCTGCCCCCCGCCCCACCTCCATCCCGCCCAGACAGCGCTCCACCCCAGGTGCGAGTCGCTGCATTTCCGCAAGCATCCTTCGCTTAAAGGCGACCACCTCGTCCACCGTCACGTTCTCCTCCAGCACGCCATGGAGGAGGGCCAGCAGATCCACCAGGCCAGGTTCTTCGGCCACGGATTGCACGAACGCCCGGGCCACCTCCACCGCCTCTGGGGCACTGGAAAGGGCCGCTAGGGTATCCGCCGTACGCTGAAACCAGGCGCCAAGGCGCGCCTGAAGCAATGCCAGAAAGAGCGACTCCTTGGTGGGGAAGTATAGATAGAGCGTCCCCTTGGCCACCCCTGCCTCCACGGCGAGGTCCGCCATGCGGAAAGCCTGGAAACGGTGGGACTGCAGCAGGAGTGCCGCGGTATCCAGGATGGCCTGACGGCGAACGTCCTTTTGCTCGGGATGGTGGGCGCGCTTCATTGATGACCCTCGGTCAACAGATTACTGACCGAGGGTCATGTGTGACGAAAATTCTTTCGAGACCTACTTCACCCGTTTGAGCGGCAACTTCTGGCCCCCCTGGTGGAGGACACCCGCCTCCACCTTGCCGTCGGCGTTGCGGGAAAAGACGACCTTGGCCTCCACGATTTTCAGGAAGTACGTGGTGGCGTTCTCACAGAAGAGTTCCGCTTTGCTTTGCCCCGTCGCCTGGGTGAAGAGTTTGTCTCCCTCGCGCCAGAACTTCAGGATGAAGCCCGGTGCCAGTTCGTATTCCCCGGCACAGGCATCGAAAGCGGCGGCATCCAACGCGGCGGCCTTGGGTTCGGGAATGGTCTTTCCCGCAGCCAGCGCCAGCAGCCGCCGCACGCTCTCGGCATCGCTCCCCTTGGGGCTCGTGGTGTTGTTCAGGATGACCGCTACGGTCTTCTTCGCAGGGTCTGCCGCCAGGAAGCATACGAAGCCATTGACGCCGCCACCGTGCCCCACAAGGGCCTGCTCGGGGAAGGACATCAGGGCGATGCCGTAGCCGTAGTCGAAGGTCTTACCTGCCTTGGTCACGGTGCGCGTGAGCATCCGCTTCAGGCTTTCGGGCTTCAGGACCTTGCCGCCATGCAATGCGAGGGTCCAGGCCGCCAAATCATCCACCGTGGACACCAGCGCGCCTGCGGCGCCGGGCTGGGTCATGCTCAGGTAGGGCGCCGGAACGGGACCCTTTGCATAACCCTGCACCATGCCAGGAATGAGATCTGTTTCGGTCCCGACACGGGTGTGCTTCATGCCGAGGGGATCGAAGATGCGGGTCTTCATGAAGGCATGCCAAGGCTGGCCCGACACCTTTTCGAGGATCATCCCGAGGATGAAGTAGCCGCTGTTGTTGTACTTGTGGTCGACTCCCGGTGCGAAATCCAGGGGCTTGGCGGTGACGAAGGCATCCAACAGTCCCTGGGGCGTGTAGGCCTCCCGCCCATGGGCATCGAAGGTCGGATCACTGGTGTAGGAATAGATCCCAGACGTGTGGTTCAGCAGCATCTCCACCGTGATGCCATCCCAGGCCTTCGGCGCCTTATCCAAATAGCGGGAAATCGGCGCCTGGAGGTCCAGCTTCCCCTCCTCCACCAACAGCAGGATGGAGGCGGCGGTGAACTGCTTGGTCAACGACCCGATGCGGAACACCATCTCGGGGCTGATGGGAGTTCCCAATTCGACGGAGGCCAGGCCATAGCCCTTGCGGAAGAGCGGCTTGCCCTCCCGTGCCACGAGGACTGCGGCGCCGGGGCCATCCGAGGCATACCGCTTCGCCACGATCCCTTCCGCCTGTGCCACCAGTTCCATTGCGGGAGCCTTCGGGGGTTCCGCGGTACCGATGGACGCGATCAGGGCAAGGGGAACGAGGGCAGCACGCATGGTGTCTCCAGGAAGGTTCCCAGGCTACGAGTCCCCTGAGGCATGGCTTATCCACACGTCGCGGCGGGCTACTCCCCAGATCCGGTGGAATGGCGCTGCCCGGCCCGGTGATGGAAGTCGTCCGTCAAAACGCGGCGCGTGCGACCGTCCGGAAGCGGCATCTCATCCCGCACCAGCAGGGGCTTGCGGTGCTCCGCCCAGAGCGCCAACACCAGAAGGGGAAGCAGCAGCGGCCCGAACAAGAGGAAGAGCCGCGTTGCGCTGAGCCGGTAATGCGCGGGGCGCACGGCGCTGGCGAAGAGGTTATCCAGCACCTTGATTTCCTGGTCCAGCTGCAGTTCTGCCCGTTCGGCCTTGAGCATCCGAAGGAGTTTCTGGTCCGCCCCCTCCGTCACGATCACCCGATCCGTGAAGCTGTTCTGAGGATCCGTCTCCGTACGCATGACTTTCACCGAACGGATTCGCGGGGCCTGCCAGTGACCGCCAGGGCTCATGGCGATGGAAAACAGCTGGGCAGCAGCGATCCAGGTCAGGACCACCAGTGCGATCCAGAGCCCTCCGCGGAGGGCGTAGCGGTGCAGGTTCGGATCGCGGGCCATGGCGCAAGTATTCCCGAATCCGACGCGCACCGAGACGCGGAATCCTTGGACCTGAACCGAAGACCCCCTGCATCCGACCAGCCGCCGAAACAGAACACTCATGAAGGCGCGTGGCGCCATCCGCCTTTGGACCGCAAGATGAAGGGTCCTCGGTCAAACCCAATCCACCCGGGGATCATCTCAAGCCGCGAGGCCCGCCATGAACACCCACGAACCCGATCCCATCTGGTCCCACGTCCGCCAGGAAGCCGAACGCCACGTGCGGGAAGAGCCGCTCCTGGCGAGCTTCATCCATGCCGTCGTCCTCAACCACAAGTGCCTGGAGGACGCCCTCAGCTTCATCCTGGCCACCAAGCTGGAGAGCCCCACCCTGCCGGCGGTGAGTCTGCGGGACTTGATCGACGAGGCCTTCGCCGCAGATCCCGCCATCGGAACCGCCTTCCGGGCGGATATCCAGGCGGTCGTCAGCCGCGACCCCGCCTGCCTGGGCTACAGCGCACCGCTGCTCTACTTCAAAGGCTTCCACGCCATCCAGTCCTACCGCGTGGGCCACTACTACTGGATGCAGGGCCGCAAGCCCTTGGCCCTGTTCCTCCAGAGCCGCATTTCGGAAGTCTTCGCCGTAGACATCCACCCAGGCGCCCGCCTCGGCAAGGGCCTGCTCTTCGACCACGCCACCAGCGTCGTCATCGGCGAGACGGCGGTGGTGGAGGATGACTTCTCCATGCTTCACGAGGTGACCCTCGGCGGCACCGGCAAGGTGGGCGGCGACCGCCATCCCAAGGTGGGTCGCGGTGTCATGATCGGCGCCGGCGCCAAGATCCTGGGCAATGTGAAGATCGGCGAGGGCGCGAAGATCGGTGCCGGCAGCGTGGTGCTGGAGGATGTCCCGCCTCACGTCACCGTGGTGGGCGTCCCCGCCAAGATCGTCGGCCATCCCATCAGCGGCATGCCCGCCCTGGACATGGACCAGCGGGTGGAGCAGGACGCATAGAGAAGCGGCGCCTCCCGGCGCCGCTTCTCCTTTTAGCCAGCGACTGTCGTCTATTTCTTTTCTTCCCAGAACCAGAGCCCCGCGGCGCCGGGGTACCAGGCGCTGTTGGAGGTATGGGCGTACTTGCAGACCCAGGTCTTGCCGTCGTAGGTCACCTCGTCCGCCAGCTTGTAGGCCACGCCCTCCTTCCAGGCGGCTGCGCTCCCCAGGGTCTTCACCGTCACGGTGGCCGCGCCGCTGGTGGTCTTGGCGCCCTTGTTGTCCGTCGCCACGGCGGTGAAGGTGTAGCTGCCCACTGCGAGCCCGCTCACATTCACGGTGTAGGGCGCCGCGGTCTTGATCCCCAGACTGGTCCCGCCCTGGAAAAACTCCACACTGGCCACGGTGCCATCGGGATCCGAAGCGGTGGCAGACACTGCGAAGCTCGCGGGTGAGTCAAAGCTGGCGCCGTTGGCCGGACTGGTGAGGCTCACCACCGGCGGTCTGTTGGCGGTGGTTCCCACGACCACCTTCACCGGCACGGAGGTCGTGGTGGCACCCTTGTTGTCCGTCGCCACGGCCGTGAACGTGTAGGTGCCAACGGCCAGCTTGCTTACGGCGTAGCTGTAGGGAGAGGTCGTGTCCGTGGTCAGCAGCGTGCCATCGCGGTAGAACTTCACGCTGGCCACCGTGCCATCGGGATCACTGGCGGTCGCCTTGAGGGTGAAGGTCGCAGGTGCCGTGTAGGTGGCACCGTCCTTGGGGGCCGTGACCGCCACCACCGGCGCCTGGTTTCCAGGCGTCGTAACGGTCACGGACACCGTGCTGGAGGTGGTGCTGGCGCCCTTGTCGTCCTTCGCCACGGCGGTGAAGGTGTAGCTGCCCGCCGCGAGATTCGCCACGTTGACGGCATAGGGCGCGGCGGTCTTCACGCCCAGAGAAGTTGCACCCTGGAAGAACTCCACACTGGCCACGGCACCATCGGGATCGGAAGCTGCGGCGGTCACGGAGAAGCTCGCGGGCGCCGGATAGGAGGCGCCGTTGGCGGGGGCCGTCAGGGACACGACCGGCGGCTTGTTCGCCGGGTCGAGCACGTTCACCTTCACGGCGGTGGACACACCGCTCGCGCCGGCATTGTCCGTGGCCTTGGCGGTGTAGCTGTGAGTGCCTGCCGTGATCCCCGCCACGTTCCAATTGAAGGGGCTTGCGGTCACGGCACCCAGGGGAGTCGAGCCATCGAAGAACTCCACCTTCGCGATGGTGCCGTCGGTGTCCCGGGCGTCCGCGAGGATCGTCAGCGCGCTGCCGACGGTCGCGCTCGCACCGTCCAGCGGAGAGGTGATGCGCACCGTGGGCGCCACGTTGCCGCCGCTCGTGGCGAAGGCCTCGTTCACGGCATTCACCAGCGGGCTCTTCACCGAGGACCAGCGCTTGAGCTTCGTGCCGAAGGCCGTCGCGCTGCCGCCGAATTCAAGATCGCCGTAGACGGTCCAAATGATGGTGCCCGCCAGGCTATTGGCCTTGATGAACTCGGCCTTCTTCTGGAGCGACTCCGCATCGTCGTAGCTCAGGAAGAACTTGTCCTTGGTAAGGTAGGGCACCTGGGCGGCGGCATCCCAACCCCGGGTCCAGCCCGTGCCTGCCACGAGGCCCTTCTGGCGGATGAACTCGTAGTTCGGCGTGCCGTCATTCACATCCTTCGGCCAGTTGGTGAAGTCCGCGCAGGTGGTGATGGGGCCATCCGGCTGCACGGTCTCGGCCCGTTTCACGGTCTTCGCGCCCACGGCGGAGGGCGGTTCCACGATCACCCCGCGACCGTAGAACGGCATGCCCATGCTGACCTTGGATAGGTTCACGCCGAGCTGCTTGAGGCCCGTGAGCAGGCCCTCGTAGTTGAACGCCGTGGCCTCAGACTGCGGATAGTCCGCCAGCGGGCTGTTGTGGCCCGCCACGTTGGACCAGCCGCCGTTGTAGTCGTAGGTCATGAAGTTGAAGTAGTCCATCACGCCGTTGAGCCCGTTCCAATCGAAGCCCTGGAGCTTCTTGGGATCAGCGCTCATGGCGGCGGTGACAAGCTTGTCGGGGCCAATGGCGGCGCGGATTTCCTTCACGAGGGTGAGGAAGTTCGCGTAGTCGGCCTGGGTGCCCGTGAAGTTCATGCCGCTGAAGGGGCCGGGGTATTCCCAGTCCAGGTCGATGCCATCAAAGCCAATGGCGATGAGCTTCTTGCAGTCGGCGATGAACTTCGCCCGCTTGGCCGCGTCCGCCGCCATCTCGGGGAAATGCTTGCACATGGACCAGCCTCCGATGGAGGCCATCACCTTCACGCCCTTGCTGTGGGCCAGTTCCAGGAGCCCCGGTGCACCGCTCTCCTTGTGCAGCGGCAGGGGCAGGCTGCCCTTGAGCCCCCAGACCGGATGGGACCACGTGGCGCCACCCTCAACCACATCGAAGCCCTGGGCCTTGGCCCGCTTTACGACATCCGCGCTGAGGTAGTTCGCCAGCTCCAGCTCCCCGAAGAGGATGTGCAGATCCCAGCTGCTGTAGGGATCGGTGTAGAAGAGGTCCGCAGGCTCCTGATTCACGCCCGCCTGGTAGATGTTCTTGTTGCGCTTGTCGCCACTGTGGAGCGAACCGTCCACCGCCACGCCGAAGAAGCTGAAGTTGAGGATCGTGTATTTGCTGTAGTCGATGTTCAGGTGCGTGTAGGCGCCCGGCGCCGGAACGCCGGCGGTGGTGGTCTTCCACGCGTCCCACTGAGTGATGTAGCCGATCACCTGTTTGCTGTGGCTGGCGATGGTGGCGGTGCCGCCGGTGTTGACCTGGGCGCGGGCAGTGCCGGCCACCAGGGCGAGAGAGAGGCCGAGCAGGATGGACAGAGGCTGTCGCATGGTGAGACTCCTTGGAGGTTGAGAGAGATTCGGCAGGATTTACGTCCGCTACTGGAGCGGCACGGGGTTGCGCAAGTAGCGTTGAAGGGCCGTCATCAGCCACCAGCCATCCGTGGGCTCCGCATCGCTCTTCGGTCGGGCCCGGGTGCTGTCGCCGATGCCATCGCCGAACATGATGTTGAAGACGCCGGCCTCCTTGGCGGCCTGGAAGTGAGCGCCCCAGGTGAGTGTGTCCGTGCCCACCTTCAGGGCCGCATCGCCAGACTGGTTCTTGAGGAAGTGGTTCCAGCGGTTCCCCGCGCCGGGCTTGAAGCTGTCGCCGAAGAAGTAGGTGGCGCAGCTGTCCTCGTAACGGTTGGTCGTGTTGGTCAGGTCGGCGAAGGTGCCACCTGCGGGATTCGCCATCAGGCTGCTGTTGATGCGTCCCACGGGCAACTGCCAAAGGGCCACCGGAAGCTGGGTCACGTCCCGCAGCTGCTTCACGTAGAAGAGGTAGTTGTTCCAGTGGTCGCAGTTCCAGAACCACGGGCTGGGCGCGGGATCCGTGCCGCAGCCTGGGGTCGCGCCGGTGGCGTCATAGCCGTACTTGTCGAAGCTGATGAAGTGGGCCTTGTGGGTGATGCCGGCGGCGACGTAGTAGCTGGCCACCTTCTGAGCCTGCTGCTGGATGAACGCGCGGCCACTGTCCCAGCCTGCATCCGTGCTCTTGATCAGGGTCTTGACGCCCATGGGCAGGGGATCCGGGCTGCTCCAGACGTTGATCTGCCAACCGAATTTCACCTGCGGACAGTCGCGCGAAACCACGTGATTGATGGCCTTCACCAGGCCTTCCAGGGTGTCCGGGAAGGTGGGATCCGCGGCCTGCAAGAGCCCGGCATTGCGCAGGGGCGCCATCACCTGGGCTGAGATCTGAGACGGCTGCTTGCCGCTCTGCTGCATCATGTAGCCGATGAAATCCGGCTCCATGACCATCATGATGAGCTCGTCCCTGGACTCCTCGTTGAAGAGCGCCAGCGTGCGCTTCAACAGATCGAAGTAGCCCTGCATGTAGGCCACGTCCTGGATGTGATTCAGATCCGTTTCGTAGTTCTCCGCCGCATCCGGAATGTTGTACCAGACGAAGGTCGGGATGAGCCCGAAGCGCTGGCTGTAGCGGATGTAGGTGCGGGCACGGTCGCCGGGGACACTGGTCCAGTTCCACCACGAATTCGCTCCAGTGGGCCCGCCGTTGAGGTAGATGTAGCGGTTGTCGGCGCGCCGGTTGAGATCGCCCGTTCCGAAGTTGCGGAACATGCCCAGGTCGCCGCTGCCGTCCTCGCTGCAGACCCCGACACTGACGTAGTCCGGGAACCCTGGAGTGGCGCCCGCGCTGTTCTTGATGCGCAGTCCCACGGAGCGTTCCTTGCCCGTGGCGGCGTCCCTGATGCGCAAGGCTGCGCGACCGCCGGCGGCTCGCTTGGCCGTCAGCACCAGCGTGGCGCCGTTGTCCGCCAAGGCGGCATCCACCAGTTCAGGATGGTTGTTCATCACGCTGAAGGGACCCGCCACGCCACCCGCCGCCTGCAGCTTGAGACGCACGGTGCCATTGGCCACGGTGAGCAGATTCGTGGGACGTGCCGCCGCCTCCAGCTCAGGGAAGAGCGCCACCACAGCATTGCCGTCCGGGGAAGGCATCTGGTCCACGATCTCCACCGGGATGGCCGCTCCGTTCAGCTTCGCGGTAGAAGGTGGATTCCATTCGGACGTCGTGTACGATGCGCCCAGGCTGCTGATCCAGCTGCCCCCCGCAGGAATGGGGGCCGTCCAGCTGGAGGGGGTCACGGACCAGGTATTGCCGCTCTTGGTGGCGGTGCCGCCGTAGATCGCCAGGGCATCGGAAGAGTCGAAGGTAAGCGTCCAGCCGGAAAGCGGTGAGCCGCCGCCATTTTTCAGGGTCAGCTCGCCCTGGTAGCCCCCAGCCCAGCCGCTCTTGCGGGTGAAAGTGAGAACCAAAGCCACCGGTACGGCCTTCTTCACGGTCACGGTCGCCACCGCGGATTTCGTCGCGTCCGCCGCTGCGGTGGCAGTCACCGTGAAGGTGCCTTCAGTGGCCGGCGCCGTGTAGACACCCGCTGTCGTCACGGTCCCGACATTCGCCTCCCAGGTCACTGACGTGTTCGCGGAACCAGTCACGGAGGCGGAGAAGGCCTGACTCGCGCCCGGCTCCAGCGTGGCGCTGGCGGGAGACACACTTACCACCACCACGGCCTTCTTCACGATCACGGTCGCCGTAGCAGACTTCGTGGCATCCGCCGCAGCGGTGGCAGTCACCGTGAATGTGCCTTCAGTGGCCGGTGCCGTATAGACACCCGCTGTCGTCACCGTCCCAACGCTCGCCTTCCAGGTCACTGCCGTGTTGGTGGTGCCGGTCACTGCGGCGACAAAGGTCTGGCTCGCGCCAGGCGCCAGGGTTGCGGTTCCGGGCGCTACCGTCACCGCCACCGTAGGTGTGGTGCCGTTGTCCACCACCACCGACTCGCCATTGAAGGTGGCGGTATTCCAGGGATCCCAACCGCCAGAAGCGGTGGTCGTGGCGCCGAAATCCAGGTTCACGGAACCGCCTGCTGGAATCGTCGGAGCCCAGTTCGCGGGCTTCACGGTCCAAGTGGTTCCGTTCAGGGAAGCCGAGTTGTTCCAGAAGCTCAGCTTGTCCTTCGTGGCAAAGACCAAAGCCCAGTTCGAGATCGCAGAAGACCCGGTATTCGTCACGACCATCCGGCCGTTGTAGCCGCCACCCCAGCTGGAAATGCGGCGCAGCGACACCTTCACGTTCGCAGCCTGCACCGGAAGAGCCGCCACCACCGAGAGGCAGATGAGGGAGCGCAAGATCAGTCGAGACATGGAGGCTCTCCTAGAACCATTCCCGCAGGAAAGGCGATGGACGCGCCCCAAGGCGCGTCAGGCCGGAACATGCCAAGGCCCCGAGCGTGATCGGACTCAGGACCTTGGACCACCAGAATGAAGAAGATCAGGGGCGTGTGTTTGCTATTGATGATTTTTAGAATCAACCTTGTCAAGCAAGAAACCCCGGACTAGCACAGAAAGAAAAACTGGACCATTACACGAATTTATAAATATTTAACACTTTATATTGTGTACATTATTATAGTTTTAGCGCATTTATCATGCTGTTCCCCTTTTAAGGCGCCATCATAGTCGGTATGCGTTTCGCAGTTCGTGATGGTTGATTTAATCAACTAATCAACGAGTCGCGCCGCAAATAGCGCGTCGCGCGCATAGATCTGAATTTTTTATAAATTTTGTCACAACAAAGAGAGGCCGCCCGAGGGCGGCCTCTCTCAGAAAACCGAAAATTCTAGCGGGTGATGGCGAGGTTGTAGGGCGTGGTGGTGCTGCTGCCCTTGTAGCGCTTCACGAAGACCGTAACGACGGCATTCGCGCCCGTGGTGTTGGCCCAGCTGACCGTCTCGCTGGTGGTGGCTCCCGTCCCTGCACCCAACTGGGTACCGGCCGCGTTGTAGAAGTAGAGGTCGTAGTCGTAGGCCGTTCCCGTGGGCCCCGTCATGACGACCTTCAGCGTCCGGCCCGCACCCACATTGAGCTTGAAGTAGTCGCCGTCCGTCGTGCTGCTGATGTAGCCCACGACCTTGGTGACCGTATCCGCCACGACATTCGCCGTGCTGGTGGTGTTGTTGGACTCCACCTCGTTGTAGGTGGTGGGGCCGCTCAACACGGTGAGCAGCGCGGCGTTGGACGTCACATTCCCGGCGCTATTGCTGACCTTCACCGTGAAGCTGCTGTTGTTGTCGGCGGTGGTGGTGGCCGGCGTCGTGTAGCTGGAAGCGGTGGCGCCGGTGACATTCACGCCACCCTTCATCCACTGGTAGCTCAGGGGCCCGGTGCCCGAAGCCACCACGCTGAAGGTGGCGGTCTGCCCAGCGGTCACGCTCTGATTGGCAGGCTGCGTGGTGATGCTGGGGGCCGAGGGGCTGGTCACGGTGAGAATGGCGGCGTTCGAAGTGACGCTGCCGACACTGTTGGTCACCACGACGGTGAAGGAGCTGTTGTTGTCAGTTGATGTCGTGGCGGGTGTGGTGTAGCTCGCCGTGGTGGCACCGGCGATTTCCGAACCAGCCTTCTTCCACTGGTAGCTGAGGGGCGTCGATCCACCAGCTGAGACGTTGAAGGTCGCCGTGGCACCGCTGGCCACCGTGACACTCTGGGGGTGGCTGGTGATGCTCGGCGCCGTGGGCGTAACGGTGCCCTGCAGTTCCCAGAAACCGCGGCCAAAAGTCGCCACGCGCACCTTGCTGGAATCCGGAGCGACCCAGAGATCCATGACGTTCACGAGTGGGAGCCCACTGCCCCAGCGCACCCAAGAAGTGCCACCGTCCGCACTTCGGTAGAGGCCGAGGTGGGTGGCGGCGAAGAGCACGTTCCGATCTCCGGGGTCCACGACCACCTGGTTCACGGGGGCGCCTGCCGGCAGCCCGGTGCCATCGACAGAGGTCCAGGAGGTGCCGAAGTTGCTGGACTTCCAGATGTGATTCTTGGTCGCATCAGCGGCCAGGGAAGTCACATAGACCACGTTGTAATCCGTGGGATCGAAGGCCACGCTGCTGAGGTACCCGGCGGAATTCGGAATCGCCCCCGCCTTGATCCAGCTGCTCCCGGCATTGCTCGTCAGGAACACCTGACTGGCGTTGGCCACGAGACCCACCACGTTGGCGTTGCTCTTGGCGGAGCCGATGTTGCGGATGGTCCAGCTCGCCGTCGGCAGGCCGCTGGTGCCCATGGCCGTCCAGGATCCGGCAAAGTTCGTGGATTTGTAGACCTTGGTATTGACGAAGGTGTAGACGGTGTTGCCGGTGGCATCCCCAAGTCCCAGGGCGATGCGGGTGATGAAGGGAGCGGACGAAGTGTTGTTCGACTCGGTGATCCCGCTTGAAGCGGAGGTGAAGGTGGTGCCGTTCGTGCTCTTGTAGATCCGGGTGTAGTAGAGGGATCCCAGGTACGTGTTGGCCGTCACGGGGTGCATGACCGAACCGAAGCCGTCCCCACCGACGTACTGGTTGAACGTGGAGGTCGCGCCACTTCTCACCCGCGTGCCGTTGTCCTGGAAGCCGCCAATGATCGCGTTCGGAGAAGCCAGGCTCGAGCCCACGGAGTAGATCAGGTGGCTGGTGATGCCGACATTCATCACGTCCGTGAAGGTGGTGCCGCCATCCGTGGTCTTGAACACGCCGCCGTCAGAACCGACATAGATGGCGCCATTGGCATCCTGGGTGGCGCAGTGCATGTCCGCGTGGACGTATGGCAGGCTGTTCTGGGCCAGCCAGTCGGACTTCTTGGCCCAGCTGGAGCCCGCGTTGGTGCTCTTGGCCACGTAAAGGGCGCCGCCGATGTAGACCGTATCCGGATTGGTCCGATCCACCATGACCATGTGGTTGTACCAGCCCTGCCCATTTAGAATATCGGTGACGCCGGTCTTCGTCACGGTGGCCCAGGTTGCGCCGCCGTCCAAGCTCTTGTAGAGGTTCAGCAGCTGGCCGGCGCTGTCGGAGGCCATGGCGTAGAGGCGCTGACGGTTGCTCGGCGCGACCGCGAGAGAGATCCGGGTGGCAGTGGCGCCGGTGCCCGTCGCGGCGACCCAGGTGGCGCCACCATCCGTGGAGCGGAAGAGCTTGCCGGCGGTCTCACCGTTGGCATTGGCGGGGTCGGTCTCGGCGGAGAGGACGAAACTGTCCCCACCCGCCCAGGCCACATCCCAGCATGCGTAGGTGGCGGGAGCGGTCGCCACGAGGGTGTAGCTCGCACCGGCGTCCGTGGAGCGGTAGAGGCCAGCGTTGGTGGAGACCATCACCACGTTGCGATTGGTCGGATGAACCGCGATGTTGCGAATGGCGCGAGAGGTGCCAAGCGTGGTCACGGCACCCCAGGTGGCGCCGCCATCCGTGGACTTCACGAGCCCGATGCCGGTGCCATCAAAGGGATCGCCGAGTCCCAGATACAGGACGTTGCTGTCCACGGGGTCCATGGCCAAGTAGCCGCTGGAGAGCGAACCCAGCGCCTCGGTGATGGGTGTCCAGTTCGTGCCGCCGTTGGTGGTCTTCCACACACCGCCCCCGGCGGTGCAGACATAGATGACCTGGGCGTTGTTGGGATCCACGAGGATGGCGCGGGGACGACCGCTGTCCGTCTTGGCCAGGCTGCTGCCGCCATTCTGGATGACATCCGCCTTGGTGGGGCCGAGATTGACCCAGGTGCCGGAGGCCGCTGCGGCCGCCATCTCGACGGAAGGCACTTCACCTCGCAGGGCAGGTGTACCTCCGCCGGGGATCATGTGCCGATATCGCCCGCGCTCCTGTTCCGCCAAACCCAGCATGTGGGACCGGAATTCCGGGCTCCACTCGCCGAACCAACGGAGGTGGGCCTCGCGGCGAGCCGTGGGCTTGTCGGTGATGCCGTGCTGGCCGGCAGTCAAGGGACCCGACCGGTCTTCCACGATCTGATCGAGGTACTGGCGAACTTTCGCCTGAGGCAACTCATCGCCCGCTGCAAGCGGCAAGGCGACCAGGGCAAGGGCGAGGTAAGAGAGGGAACCCATAGGGTGCTCCAAGTGAAGCCATGTACCTATTCGGGGCACATGGCTGAGTTTCGGTTTGAAGAAGATCGTGATAACCACTTGATGCTAATGGACTATTTCGCGTCACGCAATCGTCACAGACCATAAATACACACTATGTATACTTGCGATGTATCTCGATTCGATATTTGCTGATCATCGAGATGGTTCCATCGATCAACCAACCTGTGATGGAATTACTCTCGTTTTTTTCTGATACACACCGCGATTCGAGAGCCTCCCGATCGCGTCATTCGAGAGAAGCACCACCTTCCTCTGGAACAGCACCCCCCAAAGGCGGTCCTATGGATGGCAGAACCCTTTCCCAGTGAGATCCACCGCCATGAATCCGATGTTTAACACCGCTATCCTGCTGTTGAATCTTGGAGGTCCACTGCGACTCCGGGACGTCCGCCCCTTCCTTCTGGAGTTGTTCAGCGACCGGGACATCATCAAACTCGGCCCCGCCCTGTTGCAGCCGCTGATTGCCCGGGCGATCGTGGCGTCCCGCCTCAAGGCCGTTCAGGGGCGCTACGCCGAAATCGGCGGCGGCAGCCCCATCCTCCGCGAGACCGCCGCTCAGGCGGCAGCCCTGCGTGCCGCGCTCCGCGCTGAAGGCTTCGAGTGCCCGGTGCGCCTCGTCTTCCGCTATGCGTCTCCCCGCGCTGCGGGCGTCCTGGAGAGCCTTCGGCGCCAGGGTGTGACCGAGCTCGTCCCCGTCACCCTCTATCCCCACGCTTGCCATGCCACCACCGGCAGCAGCGTAAGGGAACTCGAGCGCCTCGCACCGAAGTTCGGAATGACCCTCCGCCCAGGTGTGGAGGACTTCGCCACCGACCCCGACTATCTGGACGCCCTCGAAGTGCGCATCCGGGAGGCCATGACATCCTGCCCTGGCGCCACGTTGGTCTTCAGCGCCCACAGTCTGCCCCTGAAGCAGATCCTCGGTGGGGATCCGTACGAACGCGAGATCCACGCCACGGTGGAAGCCCTGAAGAGCCGCCTAGGCTCCCTTCCCGGCGGCACCCGGCTGGGTTACCAGAGCAAGGTGGGACCCGTGAAGTGGCTGGAACCCAGCCTCGGCTCCGTCCTCGGAGACCTGTCCGGCAAGGATGTGGTGGTGGTCCCCCTCAGTTTCGTGGGCGAGCACATTGAAACGCTGCACGAACTCGACATCGAGTATCGAGAACTCGCGAAGGAGCTCGGCATTCGGAGCTGGACCCGCGTGCCCGCCCCGGGACTGCATCCCTCATTTCTGCGTTGCCTGACCCGCCGCACCCTCGAAGCCCTGAGCTGAGGCAGCCCTTGCCCGCTGCATAGAAACAGCACCCGCTGCCAGAATAGAAGATGGGCAGTCTTCTCTCCGAAGAAGTGGACATGCCGATGTGCCTGCCTTCCGCTCTGCCGGGGAGTTCCATGACCACCAGCCTCGATCATCGCCGCTTCATTCGGGTTCCCGTAGGATTCCGGGTCAAGGTCATGGCCGACTATGAAACGATCCCCGCTGAGGGCGTCAACGTGAGTCAGGGCGGCCTCTACCTCCATACCGATGCGGATCTGCCCCTCGGCAAGCCCTGCCATATCATCATCTTTATCGAGGAGGCCGCCTCGGTGGAGAAGCTCTTGGCCTGGGGCGTCGTCGCCCGCAAGGATCGCCGGGGCATGGCGGTGCGCTTCACCCAGCTCCTCGGCGACCGCGGCACCGAGCGCCTCCACAACTTCCTTATGCGACATGCGCCGGATCCCGGCGTCCTGGCGGAAGAATTCGCCGAGGCCCTCGCGAATCCCGCATGAAAGCACCACAACGTATCTGATCGTCCCAGGGGAGTTCAGCTGCGCTAGGGTGGACGTGACCTCTATTGTGGTGAGTCCATCATGCACACCCTGATCCTCGGCGGCGGCATTTCTGGCCTGTTGGCGGCTTGGCATCTCCAGCGGCGCGGGCTTTCTACAGAAATCTGGGAGGCGGAGCCCCGGGTAGGCGGCTGGGTGCAGACCCTGGACTGGCCCGGACCAGATGGCGAGCCCGGACGGGTGGAACGCGGCCCCCAGGGCATCCTGGTAAGGGACGGCAGTCCGGCTCAGAAGCTGTTCGCAGCCTTGGACCTACCTCTCAAGAACCCCGGCAAGGGCGCCCGGTGGGTGGGCAAGGGCGGTCGGCTGGTGCCCGTGCCTGGGCACCCCATCGGACTGGTCACCACCCCGCTCATGACGCTGGGCGCCAAGCTGCGCATGTTCATGGAGCCCTTTCCCGCCGTGGGGCCCGAAGAACCGGAGGAAGGGCTGCATGCCTTCATCACCCGCCGTGCCGGTCGTGGCATGGCGGATCAGCTGCTGCCCGCCATGGTGGCCGGCATCCTGGCCAGTCCTCCCGAAGTGCTGAGTGTGGATGCCCTCCCGCTTCTGCGGAAATGGGAAGCCCACGGCAGCCTATTCAATGGCGTGCGCAAGAGCGGTGTGAGCCATCTGCAGGTGCCCGAGGGCGGCATGGGCGCCCTTTCCGACCGCCTCGCCTCCCGCCTTCCCCTCGCCCGCACGGGGCTCCGGGCCCACCGCGTGGATCGGCTGGAGGACGGCCGCTGGCGCGTCCAGGCCGAAGGCCACGAGACCACCGCGGATCGCGTCATTCTGGCCCTGCCCGCCTTCGAGGCCGCGCCACTGCTGGACGATGTGGCCCCCCAGAGCGCCCAGGCGTTGCGATCGATCCCCTATACCTCCGTCAAGCTCTGGCACAGCCGCCACGCGCCGGTCATGCCCATTGCCGACGGCTTCGGCTTTCTCATCCACCCGCCCGAGGGTCGACCTTACCTGGGCACCCTCGTTCCCAGCTGGATCGACAAGGGCTGCGCCCCGAGAGATCTCATGCAGCTGCGCTCCTTCATCGGGGACAGCGCCCTCTGGCAAGACCCCCACCCTGAGACCGCGAAGGACTGGAACTGGACCTTCGACCGTCTGAAATTCTGGGTTCCGAACCTGCCACCTCCCATTCAGACCCGGGAGGAAAACAGTCCGAACGCCATTCCCCGAGCCGAAATCGGCCACCGCACCCATGTCCGGACGGCCCTGGAAGGCCTACCGACAGGTCTCGACTGGCTGAGCAACGCCCGATTCGGCCCCGGGGTGCGGGACGTGATCGAGGGCCTCGAGGAGTGGGCGGACCTCCCATAGACACTCGGATTCCCCCACAGACCCTGCCCTGCCCCCTCAGGCATGCGACCATCGTGATCGATGAGGTGCGTGTCATGCGGGTGTCCACCAAGGGACGGTACGGTCTGCGGGTAATGATCGAATTGGCCATCCGCCAAGGCGAAGGCCCCATCCTTGTCCAGGATCTGGCTGGGGCACAGGATCTGCCTCCCAAGTACCTGCATGTGCTGCTCGGTACGCTGAGGGCCACCGGGCTGGTGCACGCCACCCGTGGCCCCAATGGCGGGTACGCCCTGGCCAAGGATGCGGCGCGCATCACGGCCCTGGAAGTGGTCGAGGCCCTCGAGGGGCGCATGGCGCTATCGGCTTGCGCGGAGGAGGAAGGCGGCACTTGCTGTGCCCGAGGCAGGACCTGCTCTGCCAAGGAACTCTGGGACGAAGCCAGCCTTGCGCTCACCCAGGTGCTGGGCTCCCGAACCCTGGCCACGCTCGCCGACCGCGAACGGCAGCTTCGGGCGCAGGATCCCGCCGATCACTACTCCATCTGAGATCGCGCCGGCGTCCGGGCCAGGTAGGCACGGACGCCGCACATTCGCCCCTGCCCGGCTCAGTAGCTCAGCACACGCCGTGCAGCCTCCAGCACCCGTTCCGTGTTGGGCAGGATCGCCCGCTCGAGGATGCGGTTGAAGCCCACGGGCATAAAAGGCGATCCCACGCGGCTCACCGGCGCATCGAGCCACGGAAAGGCGGCATCCGCTATCTGGGCCGCCACTTCTCCGCCGAAGCCGCCGAAGACCTTGTCCTCGTGGACTACCAGGGCGCGGTGGGTCTTCTGGACGCTGGCAAGGATGGTCTCCGTATCCAACGGCGAGAGGCTGCGAAGGTCCACCACCTCCACGGACTTGCCCTCCTTGGCCAGGGTCTCGGCGGCCTCCAGGGCGAAGTGCACCGGGGTGCCGTAGGCAAAGATGGACAGATCCTGTCCCACCCGCCGCACCCGCGCCTTGCCGAAAGGCACGGCGAAATCCTCCGGCACGACGGCCTTGGCCAGGTTCGAGTTGTAGAGGAACTTCGGCTCCAGGTAGAGGGTCACGCCCCTCGATCGGATGGCGGTGCGCAGAAGCCCCGCGGCGTCATCGGCGAAGGCGGGCACGACCACCCGGATGCCGGGGATGCTGGTGAGCCAGGCTTCGATGTTCTGGCTGTGGTAGAGCCCGCCGCCGATGTAGCCGCCACTGGCGATGCGGATGGTGACGTTGGGGCAGAACTTTCCGTTGCTGCGCCAGTAGTCGTGGCTGAGCTCGATCAGTTGCTCCGCGGCGGGCCAGAAGTAGTCGGCGAATTCGGCCCCTTCCACCACCACGCGGATCTTGTCGTTGAAGCGGCTGAAGCCTTCGGCCGTGCCGGTGATGAAGTCTTCGGCGATGGGCCCGTTGAACACGCGGGTTTTGCCGAACTCCTGCTGCATCCCCTTGGTCACATTGAAGATGCCGCCCTTCTCCTTGTGGGCCACATCCTGACCCCAGATGAAGGTGTCCGGATTCGCCCTGAACTCCTCCTTGAGGGTCTGGTTCAAGGACTGGATCAGGGTGATGCCGGTGCCCGTCTTGGCGTGGAGGCCGTCCGGGAACTTCGGGGAGGTCCATCCCTCGGGGATCACAAAGTCGTGGATGCTCTTGGGATCGGGATCCGGCGCGTGCAGCGCTTTGTGGCTGGCGGCATTGTAGGCATCGAGGTTGGCCTTCTCGATTGCGACCAGCTCATCCTCAGCGACCCCTACCTCCAGCAGCACCTTGCGGAAGCGCGGCAGCGGGTCCTGGGCCTTGGCGGCGGCCAGCTCCTCCGCATCTCGATACAGGTCGTGGCGATCCGAGTTGCTGTGGCTGCCGATGCGCACGCACTGGGCATGCACGATGGCGGCACCGGCGCCGGAACGGATGTAGGCCACGGCCTCCTGAAGCGCCCGCCAGCTGTCCAGCGGGTCCTTGCCGTCGCAATGGACGATCTTCAGGTTCGGGAAGCCGGTGAAGTTGTCCGCGGCAAATTCATTGGCGAACTGGTCGCACTTGGGCACGGAGATGCCGTAGCCGTTGTCTTGGAAGACAAAGACCACGGGCAGCTTCTCGCGGCTGGCCCCGTTGATGGCTTCGTAGACATAGCCTTCGCTGACGCTGCTTTCACCCTGGCTGCTGAACACGATGGCGTCGCTGCCGTAGGTCTTCACGGCCCGGGCCAGACCTGCCGCATGCAGCGTGTGATTGCCGGTGCAGCTGCTGACATTCTGGATGCCGATCTCCGGCTTGCCGAAGTGGTTCGACATGTGGCGCCCGCCGCTGGCCGGATCGTCCCGCTTGGAGATGCCGTTCAGGATGATCTCCAGGGGGGTGAGACCCCCGGCCAGACAGGTGGTCATGTCGCGATAGTAGGGAAACAGGTAGTCCTTGCCGGCGCGGAACGTCAGGCCAAGGGCCAGCTGGATGCCATCATGGCCCGCGCTGGGGGCGTGGTACGACCAGCCGAGGGCCTGCTTCAGGTAGTTCGGGGCCTTCTCGTCCAGGATCCGGCCGAGGTGCATGAGGCGATACCACTCCCGAAGTTGATCGGCCGTGGGAGCGGCATGGGATTCCAAAAGGGCATGGGGTGCCTGGGCGGTGGTGTCCAAGTCGGGACCTCCTCCCCCTTGTGATGCCGATCAAACTGGTAGGATTTCCATGTCCAACTCTTCGGACAGCTCACTTCCATCCATATCCCAATAAACATCAGCATTTCCATCCAAACCGAGACGTCGACTCTCTCCCAACGCCCGGTGCAGCCGCCCTCGGGTCACCTGGAGGGTGAGGTCCTCCCGATCCTCCTCCCTTCGGGGGTCCCAGAGTGTGGCACCCATGGGGATCGCGCCCGTGATGGCGCGAAGCCGTTCCAAAGGCTTCACGGCTCCCGCCCGATCCGTGTGGGGCAGCAGCAACAGGAAATCGCCATGCGCCATGTCCACCAGGAGGTCTTCCCCCCGGAGGGTCTCTGCCAGCTTCCGGAGGTCGTGGAGCATTCGGGTATTCGGTTCCTGATGCCAGATCACCAGTGCCATGACCTCGTCCCGACGGCGGGCCAGATAGAGGTTGGCCTTGAGCCAGACGTCCAGGTAGTGTGCGCTCGGCAGCCCGCTCTGGACGCTCTCGAAGGCACTGTCCTCGACGATGGCCGTCGCCAGATCCAGCGCATCCCGGGTCACCCGCAACTCGTACTTCAGCGCCTCCACTTCCATCGTGCGAGCGAAGAGGTTGGCCACCGCCGCGAAGAGCGCCAGTTCGTGACGCTCGAAGTGGTGGGGCTTCCGCTCCATCCCAACCAACACACCGCCGGGTCGACCGTCCTGCCAGAGCAGAGTTCCGATGCAGGCCCGGATGCCCACCTCCCGACTGGATCGCAGCGCCCGCCATTCTTGACGCTCCGCCGTGTCATGGACCACCAGCGTGCGCCGGGGGTGGGACTGCACCAACTGGCAGAGGTCGTGATCCTGATGGCCTGTGAGTTTTTCCATCAGTCGGCTGTCAGGGCAGTACCACCAAGTCGGTTCGAAGCCGGATTCGCAGTTCCGCGAGATCACCGCGCAATCTAGGTGAAGCTGCTGTCCGAGCAGGGCCAAGCCGTGCTCGAAAAAACCCGTCGGATCAGGATAGGACTCGTCCAGCAACTGTCCCAGGGCACTCAGCTGCTCTGCCTGCCCCGATGGAAGCGCCGCTTTGATGCGCAGACGCTGGTGAACCATAGGCAACCCCCCGTCCCTGCCAACTGGTCGGCGGAATCACGGCCACGCTTTAGGAACACCACGATTTTTGACAGGCGAACGCCAGCCGGGGTCAGACGATATGCACCTTGAGGTTCGCATCCACTTCGTCCCGAAGCAGGGATTCGATGAAATGGAGGGTGCCACCACTGGCAGAGGGACAGGAACCGCAGGCGCCATGATAGGAGATGGTCAGAGTCGTGCCATCGAAACCAATGACATCCAGCCCGCCGCCATCCCCTGCGAGCCCGGGCCGCACCCGCTGATCCAGCACCGCCAGAATGCGGGAGAGCTTCTCGTCCTGGGGCAAGCCTTCCGGGAAGCTCGGCGTCTGACCGGCTTCCTCGGGCGGATCGAAGTCTTCGAGGGCCTCGCAAATGGGATCGATGAGGTCGGTCCAGGTCGCGGAAGTTTCCTTGTTCACCGTGACGAAACGGTCCATGTAGAAGACCGAGGTGATCTGACCGAGAGAGAAGAGAGCCGAACCCAGCGGATCCCCCACGGCACTTGCGAAGTCCTTGTAGGACCGCACACCGGCCTGCAGCAGTTTCTGGCTCACCAGAAACTTCAGGGCATCCGGGTTGGGGGTGGGCTCGATGTTCAGGACCCTCGGCATGGGAACTCCTCAGACATAACTTTACCAATTACGTCAGGTTTGACCACACCCGATGCCAGGGCGTGACGACGTAGAATGACCTCATGGAGCCTCTCCTTCCCACGCCCCCGGAACCGACACCGGATCCCACCCCCGCCGCAGCAGCTCTGCCAGCGGGTCCGAATCTCGAGCCTCCCAAGGGTTTCGAAACGAAATTCCGGGATCTGCCCGTGCGCCTGGACATGTTCGAGGGGCCCCTGGACCTGCTCCTGTGGCTCATTCGCGAGCATCGCCTCGACATCCTGAACCTGCCCATGGCGGATGTGACGCGGCAGTACATGGACTACCTGATGCTCATGGAAGAGCTGAACCTGGAGATCGCCTCGGAATTCGTCGCGATGGCGGCCCACCTGCTCCAGATCAAGAGCCGGATGATGCTGCCCCTGCCTCCCAAAGATGATGGCGAGGTCGAGGATCCCCGCGAGGAGCTGATTCAGAAGCTGCTGGACTACCAGAGCGTCAAGGAAGCCGCGAAGGAACTCGCGCACCGGGAGTCCGAGTGGCAGGCCGTGGTGTTTACCAAGGGGCTGGACATCCAGGAGCACGCCAAGGTCGAGGACGCCCCCATCCAGGCCACGCTCATGGACCTGCTGGGCGCCTACCGCGAAGCCCTCAAGCGCCTCATCCCTCCGCCACCCCACGAGGTGCGCACCCCGCCCAAGACCCTCGAGCAGCGCATCGCGGAAGTGCTCCAACTCCTGCAGCGCGAACACTGGGCCCCTTTCAGCGGGCTGCTGGGAACGGCCATCAGCCGCGAAGATCTGGTACTGACTTTCCTTGCCCTGCTGGAACTGGTGAAGTCCGGCCGCGTGAAGTTCGTCCAGACGGACACCTTTGGAGAGATCCATGTCCAGGCCTCGTAAAGGCGCCTACCTCCTCGGTCTGGGGATCTGCCTGGCCGCGACCCTGGTGGCCGAACTGGCCCTGGGCAGACTGACCAAGGGCCAAGTCCCGCCTGGAACACTCCGGGGACTCGGCAGCCTCTTCACGGGCCTGACCCTGGTGATTGGGATCCTCGCCTGGCGGGCCCTGCGTCGCAACCTCCCACCCCCACCTCCCATGGATCTGCCGATGCTTAGCTGGCTCCTGCCCATGGTGCTGCCCATCGCATTCGGGATCGTGCTGTGGCAAAACGGTGCCGCGCACGCGGAGACCGCCCGCCACGCCCGCATCTTCGTCCTGCTGCCCCCGGTGATGTTCTTCGCCCTCGTGCCTCGACCCAGGGCATGAGGCCAACCTTGGCCTATCCTTAGAGCATGGACCGCCCTGAACCTCACGTCCCCGATCCCACCCCGGACCCCAGCGCCGAGACGCTGAGGATGCCTCGTCACGACGCCCTGGGCACCCAGGCCATCCCGAGCCTGGCACCTCCCGTGGTGGAGCCACCCCATGGCACTCAGCCCATGATGGTGGCTTCCACGGCCCTTCAAAACATGGAAGCGCCGCGCACGCCCGTGCAGACCCAGAGCATCCCCACGTCGCCCATGGCACCCACCCAGCTCATGCCGATTCCGACGCCGAGCAGTCCCAGCGCCGTGGAACCCACCCAGGCCATCCCGCTGCCTCCCACGTTCCCATCGAAAGCAGCCCCCACCCATTCCCCGAAGCCAGGGAACACAACCTCTCCCCACCCCTCGCGCCTGCCGTGGATCATCGCCGGAATCATCGGGCTCGGCTGCATCGCGGGTGCCAGCATGCTGTGGTTCCACCCGGGCCTCTTCGGGCTCACCCGGGCGGTCCCCCCGGTGGAGGCCTCCCCAGATGAGATTCCTGCGGTGCTCGTGCCCTATCTGGAACGAGCCAAGGCGGGAGATACGAAAGCGATGCGCATGCTCGGCACGCGCTACACCTACGGGCTGGAAGTCCCCGCGAATCCCCGGCTGGGCCGCAGTTGGTACCAGAAGGCGGCGGATGCCGGAGATGCCACGGCGAAAGCCGAACTCGCACAGCTCGGGCCCTGAAGGCCTGACCCGCCAATGGGGACGTGCGCTCAGTCCCTGAAGGCCACCAATTCCACGTCGAAGACCAGCATACCTGCGGGTTTGCCGGCATCCCCGCGGTAGGCCAGGCGCTGGGGAATCCAGAACCGACGCCGCTCACCCTCCACCATCAACGGAATCCCATCGATCCAGCCCTCAATGGTGTCCTTGAGTTGGAGAACTTCCGGGCTTCCCTTGAGCAGGCTGCTGTCGAAGAGCTTCCCGTCTGTCGTCCAGCCCGAGTAGTGGACCGTGATCCAACTTCTCGAACGCGGATGGGTTTTGCCGATTCCCGGTCGCAGGACCCGGCTGAAAACCCCTTTCTGCTTGAGGGCGTCGGGGCCGGGCGCGGCCACATCCCCAGGCGCTCGGTTGGGATTCGGATGCAAATCCAGATACTCCAGATCCATCACCAGATCCCCCTTGGGCTTGCCTTCGGCTCCGGCATAACCCAGGGCTTCCGGAATCCAGATCCGGCGGGACGCTCCCGGAGTCATCGTTCCCAATGCCTCTCGCATCCCGGGCATGAGGCGGTTGAGGGCATGGCATCGGGGATGATCCCCGTTGCGGGTGTTGGTGAAGGTCTTCCCCGCGCGGTCCCATCCCGTGAAATGCACGATCACCATGTCGTCCCCCTGAGGGGAAGCGCCGCCCCGTCCTGCCTGGATCACGCGATGGGCCAAGCCTGTGGCACTGCGCACCGCATCCGCGGGAGGCACCGCCATATCTGGAGGAGCCGCGTGCAGGAAGCAGGGGAGGAGGAGGGCAGGCAGGATGCGCATCGCCTTCCATGCTCCGATGGGAGGGCCCGTACCGGCAAGTCGCCTCAGCCCATCCGCCAGGCCGCGACCTTCGCAGCGACTGCCGCGCCCACGGCGGCTTCGAGTGCGGCCATCTCGGCCTCCCGCACCTTGGTCACGCTGCCGAAGGTCTGAAGCAGCTTCTTGGCCGTGGCAGGGCCGACACCGGGGATGGCGGTGAGTTCGGTTCCAACCGTGCGCTTGGCCCGCAGCAGGCGGTGGTAGGTGATGGCGAAGCGGTGGGCCTCGTCGCGGATGCGCTGGAGGAGCTGCAGCACGGGACTCGTCTTCGGAATCCGCAGCGGTTCGGCGCTGTCGGGGCGGATCACCAGTTCCTCCTTCTTCGCCAGCGCCGCACGCTCCTGAGTCATCAGGCCCAGTTCCGCGAGGGCGGCTTCCGCGGCATGAAGCTGGCCGAGGCCGCCATCGATGAGCAGGAGGTCCGGCAGGGACGATCCTTGCGCGGGGGGACCGCCTGCTCGCCTTTGGCTCGCGATATCCCGCCTCGCACTCCCCCGCGCGGAGCCCGGGCCAAGCCCGGACACCGCGCCTTCCGCCTCGTCCAACAGACGCTTGAAGTAGCGGCCCACGGCCTCGCGCATGGTGGCGAAGTCGTCGTTCTGCTCGTTCGACATCTTGAAACGGCGATAGGCGCCCTTGTCCGGCAGGCCATCCGTGAAGACCACGCAGCTCGCCACCACCTCGCGGCCCTGGCCGTGGCTGATGTCGAAGCAGGCGATGCGCCGGGGCAGATGGGCGAGCCCAAGGAAGGCCTGCAGCCCTTCCAACACCGCCTTGTTGAGGGCCGCAGGTTCGAACTTCCGCTCCAGGGCGAGGCGGGCGTTCTCCTGGGCCATCTGCAGCAGGTCCACCTTCTCGCCCCGCTGCGGCACGACGACAAACGGCTTCGAGCCCCGCATGGAACCGAGCCACTCCCGAAGCAGCTCCGCGTCCTCCGGTTCCTGTTCCACCAGGATGCGCGCAGGGACGGCCTCCACGGCGTAGACCCGCTGGAGGACCTCCGCGAGCACGGCGCCATCGAAGGCCTCGATCTCCTCCAGCACATGCTCCTGGCGACCCACGATGCGGCCCTCCCGCATCACGAGCCGATGAATGCAGGCCCGGCCATCCAACAAAGCGCTGCCAAAGATGTCTGTGTCTTCCTGGTTCTGGGTGGCCGCCTTCTGGCGTGTGAACCAGGCGTCCACCTGCGCGAGGGTGTCCCGGAAACGCGCCGCCTGTTCGTAGGCCTGATGCTTAGCGGCGGACCACATGGCCTCCTCCATGCGCCGCTTCAGCTCGTCCCGCTTACCTTCCAAGAAGAGTCGCGCCCCCTTCGCCTGTTCCCTGTACGCCTCCGCCTGCACCGCCCCGATGCAGGGGCCCGTGCAGTGGTGAATCTGGTATTTCATGCAGGCGCGGCCCCGCTTGCCGTCGATGTCCAGATCGCAGTCGCGAATTTGGAAGAAACGCTGCACCAGCTCTGCGGTGCGGTAGGCCGTGGAGGCGGGGAAGAAGGGGCCGAAGTAGAGGCTGCCGTCCTTCTTCACTTTTCGAGTCACGAAGATCTGCGGAAAACCATCCTTCCAGGTGAGCTTCACGTACGGGTAGTTCTTGTCGTCCCGAAGCACGATGTTGTAGGGCGGCTGGTGGGCCTTGATGAGGTTGTTCTCCAGCACCAGCGCTTCGAGTTCCGTCTCGCAGACGATGAACTCCAGATCCCAGATGCGCGCCACGAGGCGGCGGGTCTTAGCGTCGTGGTGCTTGGCCTGGAAATAGCTCTTCACGCGGTTCCGCAGCACTTTGGCCTTGCCCACGTAGAGAAGATTCTCCTCGGCATCGCGATAGAGGTAGACCCCGGGCCGCGTGGGAAGATCCAGCAGCTTGCGGGCGAGGGCCGGGCTCTTGTCGAGGTTGGTGCGGACCATGCTTGAAGCATCCCACAGCAGCCTCAGATTTCAGATCCTCGGCTCCCCATCCGATCCAGGGGCACGGAGCCCCCCATGTCCCCCACTCGCGCCTTCAGTCCCCGCGTCGAAGTCTGGGGAACCTCCATCCTGGGCGTCCTGAAGGCCATGGTGCAGGCGGGACTTCCGGAAGCTGAGCTGGCGAAGCTGATGGAAGTGAACCAGCTCCCCGTACCCGTGCCAGATGGCTGGTATCCCCAGGTGGACTACCTCGCATTCCTGGAATCCGTGGCTCAGATCAAGGGCCAGCACTGGCTGAGGAATCCCGGCCGGATCGTCCCCCTCACCAGCAAGTTCCCCCCTGAAATCCGAACCCTGGAACGGGCCCTGCGCACCCTGGATGTCGCTTACCACATGAATCACCGCGGCGGCCCCATCGGCGGATACCTGTTCGAACCGCAAGGGACGCATTCGGGGCGGATGCACTGCGACACACCCTACGGGTGCGACTTCGACCTGGGGATCCTCCAGGGCCTCGCCACGCGATTCCACAACGAATTCCCAGTCCTGATCACCCACCTCCTGGATCCGGGCTGCCGCAGCAGCGGCGGCGCGAAGTGTGTCTATCAGCTCGACTGGAGCACCCCCGTCCACTGACCATGCCCCAGCCCCCCTGGATCGTCCTGAATGCCGTCCAGCTGGGTGTGCTGGTGGCCCTCGTCGTGAGCTATGGGGCGGAGGCGCTCCGTCGGCGGCACCGCGCGTTCGGTTTGCTGGTCACGGGCGGCATCCTCCTTGGGATTCGGCATCTGGTGTTCGTGTTCGGCCCCTCCTGGGGACTCGCCCCGGCAAGCATCGATCGCCTCCAGAGCCCCTTCGGCTTCGCGGGCTTCGTGCTTTCCATCCAGGCCATGGGTCTGATGGTCTCGAAGACCATCCCCCCCGCTCTCATTTCAATCAGCTACCTCGCCCTGTTCCTGAACCTGCTGAGGGCAGCCCTGTTCCCACCGGGATCCCCTTGGGATGTCTGGTCCCTCCGCCTCATCCTGTGCTCGATCCTGCTGATCTCCCTCGCCTCAGGAACGCTGGTCATCCGTGCCGCATTGCGCAAGGACCCCGTGGCCCAGAGCCTCGTGATCGGCCTCGCGATGGGCCTTATCCCTGCTGCAGCGGAAGCGGGTGTGCGTCTCGCCTTCGGACTGTCGGTGCCCCTCAGTGGCTTCGCCTACCTGCTCCTCAGCGTCAGCCTCGTGAATACTTGGCTCAGCCTCCAGAACCTCGAACTGCTTCACCGGCTGGAGCATGCGGAGCGTCAGAGCCTCGGTTGGCGGGCGCTGCTCCCTGGCCCCGCCTACCGAATCGGTGAGTCTTCGCCCTGGATGGAGCGCGTCTTCGGGAACGACTGGGAAGCCCACCTGAAAGACCGCATGGAGGCTGCCGACCACAGCTACCGGATCCACCGCGCGTTTCCAGGGACCCCCTTCGACCAGGGCTGGGTGGAAGAACTGCCCCACGCCCCCCGGCCAGATCTCGCCCTCCTCCAGGGCTGGTCCGTGGGCCTCGGCCTGGATGAGCGGGATGATCCGGAGGGCATTCAACGCCTGTTGGAGGACTGGGGAGCCCGGGTCCAGTGCTGGGGCATCGTGCCGCCGCGCCAGGGCCCCTTCCCCAGTCTGCTGCTCTGGTCCAGGGAGCCCCGCATCCTCGCCGTGTGGCGGGAGGACGAACTCAGTCGCCGCCGCTGCCGTTGGATTCAGGTGGGAGGCGCCGAGATCGAGGGTCCCCACGCACGCCTGGAGCGCCCGCTCCACCCTCAGGCCCTGCACGATGCGCTCAAGGGCCTGCTCTCCCTGCCGGTGATCAGCCCGCCAACCACACCTCTGGAGGCACCGGATGACTCAGGAAGGGGGCCATGGCCTCTGTGAAGCCGTAGGCTCCCGTCTGCCCAAAGGCCAGCAGATCCCCCTGTCTCACCTCCGGCAGTTCCACATCCCCCAGCCGGTCGAGACTCGTGCAGAGCGGTCCCGCCAGGGTTGCAGACCGGGTGGGCCCTTCTAGCCCCACCCCACGAACCGGGAAGGGCTGGCCCGTCAGGAGCGGACGAAGCAGGTGATTCACGCCCCCTTCCAGGATCACGAAGCGCGTGCCGCGGCTCTCCTTCACCCGCACCACGCGACTGAGGTAGACCCCGCAGGGGCCCGCCAGGAAACGTCCCGGCTCCAGGATTAACTCACCCTGGAACCAGGAATGGGCCCCCAGAAGATCCGACAGTCCCTGTCCAAGGGCTTCGACATCCAATGGTGTCTCCTCCACGGAGTAGGGGATGCCAAGCCCTCCTCCCAAATCGATCTGCGTGAGGGTGAGGCCATAAGCAGAGGAGAGACCGCGCGCCATGTCCATCACGGCGCCATGGGTGGCCAGGAGCTTCGCGACCTCCCGCTGGTTGCTGGCGGCGAAGACATGGAGCCCCTGGATCCGCACGTGGCGCAGGCCCGCGGCCCGCTCCAGGAGCGCCGGCACATCCTCCTCGTCGACGCCAAAGGCACTGGGGCCGGTGCCGCCGATGATGCGGTTCGCCTCCTCGGCCCCCGTCGCGGGATGCACCCGCAGGTTCACCGCCACGGGCCTCTTGGCCAACGCGTCCAAACGTTCCAGATCCTCCCAACCCTCGGCCTGAACCCGCACCCCAAGGGCCAGAGCCTTCGCCAGCTCATCGACGCGCTTCCCGGGACCGGCGTAGAACACGGGACTCGTCGCCATCCCAAGGGCAGCGACCCGTCGGAGCTCGCCTTCGCTGGCGCAGTCGAAGCTGGCGCCCAGATCCGCAAAACACTTCAGGAGCTCCGGGTGGGGGTTGGCCTTCACCGCGTAGGCGAGGCGCACCCGTGCAGGCAGTGCATCTCGGAGACGCCGGAAGCCTGACGCGGCCACCGTAGCGCTGTAGAGAAAGCACGGCGTTCCGAGCCGATCGGCCTCCCGGCGGCAGGTGGCGTCATCGAAGGCGAAGAGGCCGCTCACGCTCGCCCCCGCCAGTAGGGAGCTAGGCGTCGCACGCCTTCCAGCAGCTGCTCCGGGAAGGCCGCGAAGCTGAGCCGGACATGCCCTGCCCCGGCCTCGCCGAAGGTGTTGCCAGGGACGAGTACCACGCCCGCCTCGTCCCGCAGCCGCAGACAGAAGGCCATGGGATCTCCGGCATCCATCGGCAGCGGCATCCAGTGGTAGAAGGCCCCTTCCGGTGCCTCAAAGCTCACACCAAGCTCCGCCGAAAAGGCCTCTGAGAGCGCCTCCCAGCGGGTTCGCAGCTCTGCGCGCGCCGCGGGCAGCACCGCGTCCGAATGTTCGAGAAGGGCCAGGGCCGCCCGCTGGCAGGGCGCGCTGGCACAGGTGACGGCGTAGCCATGCACCGACCGGGCCGGAGCAAGGAGCGCGGGATCCCCCACCATCCAGCCCACTCGGAGGGAAGCCGCGCCCCAGGCCTTGCTGACGCTCGAGACGACGACACCCTGGTCCGTCACTTCCCGCAGACTGGGAGGCCGCTGGCCCAGGTAGAGCTCGCGGTAGACCTCGTCGGAGATGAGTAGGACGCCCCGCGCCTCCGCGATCCGTGCAATCTTCCGCAGCACGTCGCGACTGGGCACGCCGCCGGTGGGATTGGAGGGAAAGTTCAGCACCGCCAACTTGGCGTGCGGCGTGGCCTCCAAAGCAGCCGTGAAGCTCGCGACATCGAGGCTCCCCTCCACCAGCGCATAGGACACCGGCTCGGCCCCAGCCAGCCGCGCCAGGGCGGCATAGGCCGGGTAGCCCGGATCCGGCACCAGCACCGCGTCTCCCGCCTCCAGGTAGGCCATGAAGAGGCACATCAGCGCCTCCTCGCTGCCCACGGTGACCAGCACCTCCTCCGTGCGGGCGATGTGCCAGCAGGCGAGGGCCTGGCGCAATTCCGGCAGGCCGAGGTTGGGACCATAGGAGGCCGGGCCGGACACCGCGGCCAGCGCCCGACGTGCAGGCTCCGGAAGGTCCCAGGTGGGCTCACCGAGGCCCAGGGGGATGGCGCCCGCCGGAGCCCCTTCACTGAGGAGGCGGATGGGGCTGGGCTTGAGCAGGGAGAGGCGGGAGGCAGGGCGGAGGGTCATGGCAGTGGCAGACATCGTGAAGTCCAGAAAGGGTCGGGTTCGGGATCCAATGGATAACGGTTGACTCGTCTTTATCCCCTTCATCCCCTTCATCCCTGTTGATCAAGGCCTTCGTTTCCAGATACCCGCCCGATGAATCCAGAGCGCCAAGAGCGTCCCTTGAATTCGTGTGTCGGGGGTCGCCTGGAACCATCCGAAACCAGGAAAAGCAGATCAGAACAGACGCGGTGGGCGGGCTTTGCTTGCCCACCACGTGGGGTGTGCGAGGGGGACGCAGAGGGCGCTGAGCGACCGGACGGTCCGCCTCGTTCATGGCAGGGATGGAGGGGATGCAGAGAAAGCATCGCCCGAAAGGTCGTAAGGTCTAGCGCAGCGCCGTTTCCAGCGCCGTGGCAGCGTCGGTGCGGTCGTCGCGGTATTTCACGATCACTGGGGTGGCGAGGTGGATCCCCTGCGCTTCGGCGTAGGCGCCTTTTGCGGGGCGACTGCCAGGCACCACCACCGCACCTGCCGGAACTTCACCCTGCCAGGTGCGGCCCTGGACGAGGTCGTGGATCACCGTGGAGCCGTTCAGCACGACACCGCTGGCGAGCACAGCGCGCCGACCGATGCGCACGCCCTCGAAGACCCCCACGAGGCCGCCCACGAAGGCTTCGTCTTCCACAATCACCGGGCGGGCCCCCGCGGGCTCCAGCACCCCGCCAATCTGGGCCGCTGCACTGAGGTGCACCCGGGCGCCGATCTGCGCACAACTTCCCACCAGGGCATGGCTATCCACCATCGTGCCTTCACCCACGTAGGCGCCGACATTCACGTAGGCCGGTGGCATGAGCACTGCGCCCCGGGCGATGAAGGCGCCGCGACGGACGGAGGTCCCACCGGGCACGACCCGCACCCCATCCTCCAGAGCGAAGCGCCGCGCCGGATAGGCCGTCTTGTCGAAGAAGCCGCCGGGCTGCGGCGCCACGGCGCTGATGCGGAACCCTGCGAGGATGCCGCGCTTCACCCAGGCGTTCACCCGCCAGACCACCGCCTGAAAGGGGGGACCGCCTGCTTGCGGCGCAAGCGATGTCCCCCCTTCCACCCCCGCCTCACGGCCACGCAAGGCCTGGCCATGAGGCCCGCCCACCGGCTCTGCCGCGCGGATCTCGCCCGCTTCCAGGGCCACCAGCAGCTCGGCATGGGCTTCGGGGCAGGCGGGATCCGCGGCGATCACGTCCAGCTCACGATCGAAGAAAGTCTGAAGGTTCATGCGCACACCTCGCGACCCTGGGCCAGAGCCAGCCCCGATTCCACCTTGGCGCGCGTGGTGGCTTCCGGCGTGGTGAGGGGCAGGCGCAGGACATCCCCCGCGAGGCCGAGCAGGGAGAGACCTGCCTTGAGGGGGATCGGATTGCTCTCCACGAAGAGCGCCTCAATGAGCGGGAGCAGACGAGCCTGCCAGGCACGCGCCGAGGCGTAGTCGCCCCGGCGGGCGGCTTCCACGAAGGCCTTGGTCTCGGCGGGCACCACGTTGCCCATCACGCTCACGAGGCCGCTGGCGCCCGCCGCGATGGCGGGCAGCGTGAGGTCGTCGTCCCCACAGAGCAGGAGCTTGCCGTCGGGCAGATGCCGCGCGATGTCCTCCATCTGGCGGAGGTTGCCGCTGGATTCCTTCACCGCCACCACCTGCGGGTTCTCCCAGAGGCGCTGCAGCGCGGCAGGCGTGAGGTTCAGGCCCGTGCGCCCTGGCACGTTGTAGGCGATGAGGGGCATCCCCGGGGCGGCTTCCGCCACGGATGCGTAGTGCGCCACGAGGCCCGAAGGCGTGGGCTTGTTGTAGTAGGGCGTCACCACCAGCGCACCCTGGGCCCCAAGCTGCTGCGCGCGGCGGGTCATGGCGGCCGCCTGGCGCGTGGCGTTGTGGCCCGTGCCGACGACGACCGTGCGGCCTCCGGCTTCCTCGAGACAGGCGGAGATGAGCGCATCCCGCTCGTCATCGAGAATGGTGGCCGCTTCACCCGTGCTGCCGAGAACCACGAGCGTATCCGCCCCGCCTTCTCCGACGTAGCGCACGAGGCGACGGAAGGCATGGAGATCCACATCACCCGAGGGCGTGAAGGGCGTGGCGAGGGCGACAGAGAGCCCGGAGAAGTCAGCGGTCATGACAGCACCTGTTGAAAGAGCGGATCCAGAAGGTCGGCGGCAAGATCGTCCATGGTGAAGAGGCCCTTGCGGCCCTTCAGGAACCGGGCGGCAGCCAGAGCACCCTCGGCAAAGACGCGACGGGAACGGGCGTGGTGGGTGATCTCGAAGGTCTCGAAGGGCGCATCAAAACCCACGGTGTGACGACCGAATTCGCTGCCCGCCCTCAGCACGGCGACGTTGAGCTGCTCCGGAGCGTGACCTCCCACGGACCAGCCAGACTTGCGGGGGCATCCTGTCAGCACCGACTGCGCCAGACGAAGGGCGGTCCCGGAGGGAGCGTCCGCCTTGAGCCGATGGTGGTGATCCAGCACGTAAGGGTCGCGATCAGCATCCACCGACGCATAGGCACCGAGGATGCGGGAGAAGCGGGCCATCAGGGCCACGGTGAGCGAAAAGTTGGGACTGACGAGCACGCCGATACGGCCGTCGATGCTTGCCTCCAGATCGGGAAGCGTCCATCCGGTGGTCCCGATGACAAGGTCCACGCCATGCTCCACCGCCCAATCCACCCGCCGCGACACCGCTTCCGCCACGGTGGCGTCGATGGCCACATCCACCGCCGTGTCGGGCGGCGCCTGAAGGTCCACCTGCCATGCGAGATCCACGTTGGAAGCCTCCCGGGCCGCATCGGCGATGGCACTGCCGAGGCGACCGGTACCGAAGAGTCCCAGCCTCATTCGGACACCTCCGGCGCGAAGGGCGCCTCCTCGATGAGGGCGCGGTGCAGCCGACGCAGGGCCTCCGGGGCATCCGCGGCGGCCAGCACCAGGCTCAGGTTCACCTCGTTGGCGCCCATGCTGATCATCTCGACGTTGATGTCTTCCAGGGCTGTGAAGACGCGACTGCAGACGCCGGGCGTCTGACGCAGGCGCTCGCCCACCACCGCCACGATGGCCTTGCCTTCGGCGGATTCAACATTCGCGAAATCGCTGAGATCGGTCACGAGATCCGCCAGGGGCGCATCCGGCTCGACGGTCATGGAAACGGAGACCTCGGCGGTGGCGATGAGGTCGACGCTCACCCGATGGCGACGGAACACCTCGAAGAGGCGGGCCAGGAAGCCGCTCTGGGCAAGCATGCGTGAGGACGTCACGGTGAGGACGGTGACCGGCCCACGGGTCGCCAGGGCGGTCACAGCGCGACCGGTCACCACGTGCTCCGTGATGGTGCTGAAGCAGCCATCCGGTCGCTGGGTGTGACGTACCGTAACGGGAATGCCCGCCTCCACCGCCGGCTGGATGGTCGCAGGGTGCAGGACCTTGGCACCGAACGCCGCCAGCTCCGCCGCCTCCATGAAGCTCAATTCGGCGATGGGCTGGGCGCCGGGCACGATGCGCGGATCGCAGGTGAGCACCCCTTCCACATCGGTCCAGATCTGCACTTCGGAGGCCCGCAGGGCATATCCGAAGAGGGACGCAGAGTAGTCGCTGCCGCCCCGACCCAGGGTGGTTGTGATGCCATCGGCGGTGCCCCCGATGTAGCCCTGGGTCACCACCACCCGACCCGGCGCCAGGAGCGGCGCCAGATGGTCCTGAGCGAGCAGACGCAGGGCGTTCATGTTGGGCTGGGCCTCTCCAAATCGCTCGTCCGTCCGAAGCACCGTGCGAGCATCCACCCAACTCACGTCCGATCGACGGGAACCAAGGTAGGCCGCGAAGAGGTGCGTGCTGAGCCGCTCGCCCACGGAGGCGATGGCATCCAGGGAACGGGGACTCAGATCTCGCAGCATCGCCACGCCCTTGAGCAGCAGTTCCAGCTGATTGAAGAGCTCCTGGAACGCGCGATCGAGGTCCTCCGGCAGGCCGTTTTCAAAGAGTTCGTCCGCGACCTTCCGGTGTCGGCTGGCCACCTCCCAGTGGCGCAGGAGCGCCTGTTCCAGGTCGCCCTTCTCGGCGGCCCTGGCCATGGCGAAGAGGGCATCCGTCGTCTTGCCCATGGCGGAGAGGACGACGAGGGGCGCCCCGTCCAGGTTGCGGCGCACGAGGTTGGCCACCTGGCGCAGGCGCTCCGCGCCGTCCAGGGAGCTGCCACCGAACTTCATGATCAGGCAGCTCATCGGCTCACCTCCATCGTCAGGGTTTCAAGGGTTGCAATCAGACAGAACATGTCGAATCTCCGGATGGTTTTCCAGATGCAGGAAGGGCGTGGGACGATTTTCGTCCGCGCCCCAAAAAGGAGGGGCGGTTATAGAAATCGCTTCGCCAGGCGGGCGTTCAACGCGACGCCCGCCGTGACCTCATCCAGCGAAATCTGTTCGTTCAGGGTGTGCGCGACGCGGATGGTGCCGGGCCCCGCCAGCACCACCATGCGGTCGGGCACCAGCGCCCGCAGCGCCGGTGCATCGCTGCCGAAGGGCAGGACGTCGTAGTCGAAGCCCTCTAGCTGCGGATAGGTGTCCCAGGATTCATCCAACACGACCTCCACGGTCCCGTGCTCGGGGCAGGCGGCATGAACCGCCTCCAGCAGCCGTGTACCCGGCACCGTTCGGGCCTGGAGCCGCGCCTCGGCATGGGCCGGCACGCTGTTCACGGCCTCGCCAGCTTCCAGCAATCCGAGGTTCCAGACTTCGGAACCGAGCTCGGGATGACGGGCCATGGGCTCGTTGCGGATCGCCTGGAGCCAGTCCATCAGCGGCCACGCGGCGCTCCGGCCCTTGCTGGGATCGCTGGCGTGGGCAGAGCGCCCTTCCACCGCGAGCTTCAGCACCAGCACACCCCGCTGTCCCGTGCCCAGGCGGCCTTCGGTGGGTTCGCCGTTCACGAGAATCAGCAAATCCGGCAGCAGAGGGGCCAGCTCCAGGGCCTTGGCGGCACCGGCGCTGTCGGTCTCCTCACCCACCACCCCCAGCCAACCGAGGTTCGTGTGGCCTTCGGACAGGAGCTGTCGGATGGCCTCCAGCTGGGCGAGGGCCTGACCCTTGGCATCGCAGGCACCGCGACCGAAGACGACGACGCCATCGAAACGCGGGGCAAAGAACGGCGCCACGGTGTCGAGGTGAGTGCTGAACAGCACGCGCGGGTTGCCCCATCGCGCCAGCACGTTGGTGCGACCGGCATCCACCGGCTGCAGGGTCACGTCGGCGCCCAGCTCCTGCAACAGGGGCAGGAGCACCGGATGGATCGCGTCTTCCCGACCCGGCGTCGTGTCCACGGCGCACAGATCGACCAGCGTCTCGCCGAGACGGGTGGAAGTGGGGGATGGGGTGATGACCGTGCTCAAACTGGCCTCCTCGATCCCGAAAAGCGCTCTGGAACCGAAGGCCGGGTTTTCCCGGTCGTCTGTCCCTCCGGCACTCCGCACCGGGCAAGCCCTGGTGCGACAACCCAGGGGATTTAGCCCCTGCAGCCAAGGTGCGCGTCTGTGCTCCGCGAACCCTTCGGCGATCCACCCCTTTCACCCTTGGTCATCGGACGGCACGTCCTCACAGGAGCTAGTGATGGGGACCGCGCCTCCATCGGTAACGGCGATCCTGCCACGAAGTGCGGCAGGCTGGCAAGCGGATTGCTTCCTAGCCCAGCAGCGCCTTGAGGCTCCGGTAGTCCGTCTTCCCTGTGCCGAGCAACGGGATGACCTCGACGCGCCGCACTTCTTTCACGTAATGGAGCGGGCTGAGCCCCGCGGCCTTGAGCGCGGCATTTGCGGCCTCGCGGGTGAGCTCCAGGGTGGTGAAGAGCACCAGATCCGGGCTCTGCTCCACGGGAGTCGCCTCCACCGCCAGCACGATGGCCCCATCCTCGCCACCCGGAAATGTCGCCTGAAGCGCCTCCTCCACCGCCGGCAGACTCACCATCTCGCCACCCAGCTTCACAAACCGCTTGAGCCGCCCCTGGAATTCCAGGGCACCGTCCTCCCGCTCCCTCACGAGATCGCCGGTGCGATACCAGCGGAGGCCGTCCAACTCCACGAAGGGATCCGGAGCCTCGGCGCCGAGGTAGCCGTGGAAGATGCTGGGACCGTGGGCCAACAGAAGCCCCTTCTCGCCCTTGGGCATGGGCTCGAGGGTCTCGGGATGCACGATGCGCAGGGACACGCGGTTCAACGGGTAGCCGATGGTGCCGCGCATCGGTGCTTCCTCCAGGTTCGCGGCGAGGATCGGGCTGCATTCGGTGATGCCGTAGCCTTCCACGACGATCAGGTTCGGGAAGCGCCGTGCCAACACATCGAAGAGGCTGTCGGGGCATTTCTCAGCGCCGCTGATCACCGCCCGGAGCGTGGTGAGCTGAGGATCCGCCGCGGCGCGAACGATGCCCCCGAGGAAGGTGGGCGTGCCGGGAAGGACGGTGCAGCGGTAGGCCTCGATGAGCCGGGCCAGTACGCCGCCCTCTGTGGGGTTCGTGTGATAGGCCGTACGCATGCCGATGATGGTCGGCACCACCACCGTGCCCATGAGCCCCATGCTGTGAAAGGGCGGCAGACAGGCGATCATCACGTCCGTGGGTCGGAACTTGAAACGCTGAATCGTGTCCTCGGTGTTCACCAGCAGGTTCTGATGGGTCAGGGGCACGGCCTTGGGGAAACTCTCGGACCCGCTGGTGAAGAGCACGACAGCGGTCTCCGGAAGGGAGGTGCGAGCCAGTCCCACGAGCCCGAATTTGGCGCGCAGGGCGCCCTTCACCTTGTCGAGGAGCCCGATGCGTCCGCGCAGATCCTCCAAGGGCAGCATGCGCTCCCGGGCGGGCCCCAGGTCGATCCCCTGAGCTTCCAGCTTGGTCAGCAGCGCCTTGGCTGTGAGGACGTGGCGGATATCGAGCAGCTCAAGGCCATGCTGCAGGCTGCGGGTGCCCACGGTCCAGTTGATCATCACGGGGATCTTGCCGCTGGCAAGGACGGCGTAGTAGATCACCGTGGCACCGACACTGGCGGGCAGCATGACGCCCACGTAGCGGCCCTCCAGCGCAGCGACCAGGGGCGACAGGACGCAGACGGCGGTCAGCAAATCACCATAGGTGCGCATGCCCGACGTCTGGTCCGCGAGGATCGTGCGTTTGGGGTCGAGCTGGGCCTGCTTCACCATGGCCTCCAGCACCGTGCGGGACTCGAGAACCTTGGTTGGCAGTGGCGAGGTAATGAACCAGCGCGGATCGATGGGCTGAAGGGTGTTGAGGGCCTCCAGAGAGACTCCGGAGGCCGCCAGGCAGACGTCGCACACGGTTTCCAGGTTCTCGGGGCTGGGGGGCTCCACCCGGAACTCCTCCTCCAGCCAGAGGCTCAGCTCCAGGCGCCCAAGGCTGTCCAACCCCAGATCCCTCGCAAGATGGGCTTCCGGGGCGATCTTTGACACACCTGTCACCTCCAGCAGGTGGGCCATCACCCGCTCACGAACGTCATCCGGACAGGCGGCAGCCGCCCCCCGATGGGAAGCCCGAGTGTGCTCTGGCAGTTCGCGCACGCCACCGCCTTCGAGGAAATGCAGGGGAACGTAGGTGGCGGGGGGGGCGTCCTGGTTGAAAAAGTCCTCAAGGAAGCGGTTCTGAGCCACACGCCCTTCGCTTCGGGGGAAATCCGAGGGTTCCACGCACTCGATCACCACCTCCCGCCGGGGCAGGAGGAAAACAAGGTTGGCCAGAACGCGCCACAGGGCGGGCTTCATCTCCCGGCCCAATTCGGGACGGCGTCCCGCGGCCCAACTGAAGCGGCTCCCCCAGAGCCCCCGGGTGCGCACCATCACCACCCGCGTGTCGGGGGCCAAAGCCAGGAGCGTGTCCACGGCGCTGTTGCCCCCCACTTCCTCCAGGCGCTGCTTCTGGAGGTGACCGGCTGGATAGAGCATTACGTTCTGGCCTGCCGCCAGGAACTCGGCGCAGGCAGCCATGGCATGGTCCACGTCCTCTCGGGCCGCGGCGCCGTAGGCCCCCGGATCCCGCATGGGAATCACGCCAAAGAGTGAGGCCAGCTTCGCCACGATCGGAGAGCCCACCCGATCCCGATCCGCCAAGGTCCGGGGATGGAAGCGGCCATAGAGTTCCGTGAACAGGATCACAGGATCCATGAGGCTGGGATGGTTGGGGAGGAAGAGGATCCCCCCCGGCCCTTTCGCCAGGACGGCCTCCAGCCCCTTCACGGTGATCCGATAGCGGATTCGAAGGAGCAGGCGCCCCAGGGCGATGAGCAGCAGCTTCATGGGGCCTCCGTCTTCAACAACCTAAACGGTGAACCTGTCTCATGCGAAGACTCGCCTAGTCAAGGTGGCGCCCCGGTGGGCATCATGTATTGAGGCAAGACTCTTTGAGGGAATCCATGAACGAGGCCCCGCTGATCCAACTCACGGACATCACCAAGATCTACCCCATGGGCGATATGGAGGTTCGGGCTCTTGATGGCGTGAGCCTCTCCATCAACCGCGGGGAATATGTGGCCATCATGGGCCCTTCCGGATCCGGAAAATCCACCATGATGAACATGATCGGTTGCCTGGATAGCCCCACCTCCGGCGACTACATGCTGAACAGCAAGATCGTCAGCAAGATGACGGACGACGAGCTGGCCCAGATCCGCAACGAGGAGATCGGCTTCGTCTTCCAGACCTTCAACCTGCTGGCGCGCACCACGGCCCTGCAGAACGTGGAGCTGCCCCTGGTCTACGCGGGAATTCCGCCCGCCGAGCGCCACAAGCGCGCCCTGGAAGCCCTGGACGCCGTGGGTCTCGCCCCCCGCGCTGACCACATGCCCAACCAGCTCTCCGGCGGCCAGCGCCAGCGCGTGGCCATTGCCCGCGCCCTGGTGAACCGCCCCTCCATCCTCCTGGCCGATGAACCCACCGGCGCCCTGGATACCAAGACCAGCGTCGAGATCATGGCCCTCTTCGAGGAACTCTATCGGCGCGGCAACACCATCATCCTCGTGACCCACGAAGAAGACATCGCCCGCCACGCCCACCGCATCGTCAAGTTGCTGGACGGCAAGATCAAGCATGACGAGGTCAACACTCCCATCAGCACCGAGGAGCACCTCGCTCACCTGACCCTGTAGGATCGAACCCCTCAAAGAGAAGGCGGCGGAAGATTCCGCCGCCTTCTCTTTGAGGGGGGCCTTCAAGCCCGCATGTCCATCACCGCTCCCAGCATCGCATCCTGGGTCTTGATGACAGCAGTCTGCGCAATGGCCAGGGTCTTGGCATTGGCCGCCTCGGAAATCTCCTGGGCGTAGTCCACGTTGCTCTGCCCCGCCACGATCGGAGCGCCACGATCCCGCACTGCGGAAACCTGGACCCCACCGGCGGCCTGATCCTGCAGGTCCGCCCGCTTGGAGGCGAACTCTGGCGTCTGCGCATTGGCGACATTGTTGGCGTTGACTGCCATGGATTGGGTGGCGGCAGTCATAGCGGAGCGGGTGATGCTGGAAATATCCATGGCCATGGGAGACTCCTCATGCCATAAACATCGGCATGTCAGTCCATTCCCTCAATGGGCAGGAATGTCCGCCTAGATTTCGCCGGGTGCCACCGCCGCCGGTGCCGTGATGAAGGTGCAGGCGGTCTGGGGCGCCAGCCGCACCGGGCATGGCTCCACGGGGCATCCCGCACAGTGCGCCCGCATGCACGGGTCCGTGTGGGTGTGGAGTTCCCCTTCGAGTCCCACGCCTTCAATCACCTCACGGTTGAACGTCTCCACCAGAGCGTGCCCTTGAGTGATCGTGTAGAACTCGGGAATCACGATGTGGATGTCCACATGGGTGTATCGCCCATTGCGCAGGGTTCGAAGTTCGTGAATCGCCAGCACACCGGTGGGCCGCACTCGGTTGATGACCTGGACGAGGCGCCCCACAAGTTCCGGGTCTTCCCGATCCAGGAGCGCTTCGCTGGAGGCCCTCACGAGCTTGAAGCCCGTCCAGGCCAGCAGCACGCCTACACCAATGGCCATGATGGGATCCAGCCAGGTCAGCCCTGTGAGCTTCACCAGCAGCAGGCCGGCGCCGATGCCCAGGGTCGTGTAGAAGTCGGACAGGACGTGATGGCCATCCGCCATGAGGGCCTGGCTGCCTTGTTTCTTGCCGGCCTGCACGAGGTAGAGCCCCAGCAGCCCGTTCATGGCCCCGGCCCCGAAGTTGATGATGAGGCCGAGGCCGAGCGCCTCGAGAGGCTTCGGCGACACCATCGCCTTGATGGCCTCGTAGATGATCATCACGGCGGCCAGGGAAATCATGCCCCCCTCGAAGGCGGCGCTGAAATGTTCGATCTTGCCGTGCCCGTATGGGTGTTCTTTATCCGCGGGCTGGTCGGCATACAGGACAGCCCCCAGTGCGAAGATGGCGGATACGACGTTCACGACGCTCTCGTAGGCATCGGACATCAGGGCCGCAGAGCCGCTAACGTAATAGGCGTAGTATTTCAGGCCAAGAATGGAGACTCCCGCCACGATGGCGGTGATCGCCACCCGGATGCGGGCTCGTTGCGTTTGGGGCATAGGACGTTCCTCTCTTGACCATCTCACCGGGCCCCGGGCTCCGAAGCAAGGGCCACCCACCGGCAGCCGTGGATGGAGACACCGAAGCAGCCCTTTCTCCCGAAACACTCCAGACTTTTCCATCTAACTCACAACAACCACACCACCGACACCTGAGGCGAGACCCATGCCCCGCATCCGCACCACTGGCATATCCACGGAACGGCTCCTGGCCGCACGACAGGGGATCTTCGATGACATGGAGTCCCTCCTCCAGTGCCCGCGTACCTACATGGTGCTGCTGGCCTCCGGCGACACACCCCTCCCTGAACCCGGCGAGGCCGTGGTGCCCTTCGTGGAAGTCGCCTGGTTCGACCGCGGCGAGGAGGTCCAAGACCGCGTGGCCCAGGCACTCACGGAACGCCTAAAGGCCGTGGGCTGCGAGGCACCAGATGTGGTGTTCCTGAAATTGGAACGGCGGGCGTATTACGAGGATGGCGCCCATTTCTAACGAATCAGGCCCGTGGGTGTAGGGCATCCCAGCGTTCCGGCGGATGAAAGCAGGGACGCCACCCTGACCAGCTCACCCGCTGAAAGGTGAGCCGCCCCGGCCACGGGACGCCGTCCAAGAAGCGGGAAAGTCCGCGCTGGAGTCGCTGGCGCTGGGCGTAGCTCAGGGCGAGATCGGCTCCGATCCAGGCGCCTCGACCCCGAGCCTTCACCTCAACGAGGCGCAATTCATCACCACGAGCCACCAGAAGGTCTAGCTCGCACTTGCCGACCTTCACGCGCCAGCCCACCAGCTCCCAGCCCCTCAACCACAAAAGCCAGAGGGTTCCCCGCTCGGCCAGCCGACCGAAACGCGCCGCACGTCTTCCGCGCTCTGTAACATTCATGCCGCCATGGTAGCGAAGCTCACTTCCAGGCGATGCGCCCTTCTTCCACGAACCGGTCCCCGTCCCAGCCTGCGGCCTCCGCGCGCTCCAGCAGCACCTGGAGCAGATCCGCTGTGGCTTCGGCGTCCGGCAGGGCGCGGTGGGGTTGTTCGTGACCCAATCCAAGGAAGTCCACCAAGAAGCTCAAGGAGCGGCGCGGTGCCTCTGGGATGAGCTTCATGGCGAGCCGGATGGTGCAGACGAGGGTATGGCGCTTCCAGAGTCCCTCGGGCAGGTAGGCCCGGAGGAAAGAACCGTCGAAACCGGCATTGTGAGCCACCCAAAGACGGCCCTCCAGCTCATCCACCAGCTGCAGCGCCACGCGCTCCCAGCTTGGTGCACCTTCGAGCAAGTCCGGCGTGATGCCCGTGAGGCGCTGAATCAGGGGCGGCACGTCCCGCTCCACGGCACACAGGGACGCAAAGCGCCCCTGCCGCACAGGCCCAAGCATGCGCACCAGCCCCACTTCCGTGATCTCGGCCGCAGGATGAAAGCGGCCTTCCCGATCCCAGTTCGCCACCGGGCGACCGCCGGTGGTCTCGAGGTCCACCACGGCAAAGGCCAGCTGCCGCAGCCCCACCGGGGCTTCGGGCAGCATCGGGGCCTCGCCGGTCAAGGCCTAGCCGTTGATCAGGGTCTTGAGCCCATCCCGGAACAGAACGTCGATCTTCCGCCCCGAACGATGCTGGACCTTGCCCAGACCGAAGGAGGGGTGGTCGATCCACGCCCCTGACTCCACCCGCTCCGTGACGGAGTAGGGCTTTGCGCGCAGCCCCGCCTGCTCCTCGATCATCAGATCGTGGTAGCGGCTCGGACTGGGCGCCGAGGGCTTCGGAGCGTTGACCGCCCCCGAACCCCTGGACACCCGGACACCCGCGGGTGCCGCAGGCTTCACGGGCTTTGCCTCTCGGAATTTGTGGGTAGACCGGCAGACGGTGCAGATGATCTTCTCCGGCACCCCGTCGGTGATGGAGAGAATCCGATGGTTCGTCTCCGATTTGCAGCGCCCACAGGGAGCGTCGAGATCCATGCCCGCGTAATAGGACTTCGCCATAGCCTTCAGTGTGCCCGAACCGGGCTTTCAGCGCGAACCCTGGATCGCATTATTGAGTGGATTGCCCTCAAGGATCCCAGCCTCGAACCGATAGGTCCTCTCTCTGCCCACCTGCTGAAAGCCTCTAGAATGAATGTCATGTGCCGCATTTCATCCCTGTTTTTCGCCCTCGGCTTCCCGATCGTCGCACCCGCCCAGACGTCCGTCTCGGCCTCCGTGAGCCAGCGATTTGAGAAGCTCGAAGTGAAGATCCCCATGCGGGATGGCGTAAAGCTGCACACGGTGATCTATGTGCCGCGCAGGCCCCAGGCGCCCTTCCCCTTTCTGCTCCAGCGCACGCCCTACGCCAGCCATCCCTATGGGCCTGCCAGCTACCCCGCCACCCTCGGCCCGTCAGAGTACCTCAGCCGCGAGGACTACGCCTTCGTCTATCAGGACGTGCGGGGGCGCTACCTCTCCGAGGGCGTCTTCGTCGATGTGCGCCCCCAGGGCACCGTGGACGAGCGCACGGACACCTACGACACCCTGGAGTGGCTGCTGAAGCACATTCCCGGCCACAACGGGCGCGCGGGCATGTGGGGGATCAGCTATCCCGGCCATTACACGGCCCAGGGCATGCTCTGCGGCCATCCCGCGCTGAAGGCTGTCAGCCCCCAGGCCCCCATGATCGACCTCTGGCAGGGAGATGACGCCTATCACCACGGCGCCCTCCAGCTCGCCGCCACCGCCAGTATTCTCTGTTTCTTTCGATCCCGGGGTTCCCAGCCCAGTCTAGAGGATGGCCCGCAGATCCCCACTCCATCCAGGGATGGCTATCGCTGGTTCCTGGAGCAAGGCAATGCCCATCGCGCGGGCACCGCCCTTTTCAATGGCAAGGAGCCGCTCTGGGATCTCACCATCGCCCACGCGACCCGTGATGCCTTCTGGCAGACCCGGGATCTCCGTCCCCAAATCCGGGAGGTGAAACCTGCCGTACTCACCGTCGGAGGCTGGTTCGATGGCGAGGACCTCTTCGGCGCTCTGGCCTGCGACCGAGCCCTGGCCCAGCAGAGTCCGCGCACCACCGCCCACCTCGTGATGGGCCCCTGGACCCACGGCGCCTGGGCCACGATCGAAGCGTCCCGACTCGGCGTGCTGAACTTCGGCGAAAACACCGCCGAGCGCTTCCAGCGGGAGATCGAGTTCCCCTTCTTCCAGCACCACCTCAAGGGCATCCCGATGCCCCCCCTGCCTCGGGCGACCGTCTTCGAGACGGGAACGAACCGCTGGCGGCGCTTCGACGCCTGGCCGCCGAAGGACGCCCAACCTGGGACGTTCCACTTCGACGCCGACGGCAGCCTCCGCAACGCGCCTCCGACGGCGACCAGCGCCGGGGACAGCTTCGTGAGCGATCCCGCCAAGCCGGTGCCGTACACGCAGGCCATCTCGTTCACCTACCACGCGCCCTACATGGCCGAGGATCAACGCTTTGCAGGCAGGCGACCAGACGTTCTCACATACGAAACCGAACCGCTCCAGAGCGACCTCACCCTGGCGGGCCCCGTCCGGGCCGTGCTCCATGTCAGCACCAGCGGCACGGACAGCGACTGGGTGGTGAAGGTGGTGGATGTCCTGCCGGAGGGCGGCGGCGGAATCATCGCCCCTGGTACCTCTGGCTGGCAGCCCAGCGGCGCGCAGATGCTGGTGCGGGCGGAGGCCTTCCGCGGGAAATACCGTCGTTCCTTCGAGAAGCCTACCCCCTTCGTGCCGGACCAGCCGGACGAAGTCGCCTTCGACCTGCCTGACATCTGCCACACCTTCCAGAAAGGTCATCGCCTCATGGTCCAGGTGCAGTGCAGCTGGTTCCCCCTGGTGGACCGCAATCCTCAGACCTTCGGCGACATCGCCACGGCGCCGCCAGAGGCCTTCGTGAAGGCCACCCAGAAGGTCTTTCGGGAGGCCGCCCGTCCCAGTCGGATCGAGGTCCGCGTTTTACCGGAGCGTTGAGAGACGGTCCTCAAGCGCACGCCAGCGCCGCGCCCGCAGGGCCTCCACGTCCAGCAGCTCACCCTGGGGACCGCGCCGATGCACGAGGAGACAGATCGTCAGGCCGGTGTCCGGCCGCAGGAAGAGCGCGCCGCCCGTGAAGCCGAAGTGGCCCCACCAGGACGTGTCAAAATCCAGCGCCCCGAGTGCGGGCGCAGGCTCCGCGAGCGCATCCCCGGTGTCCACCTGCACATGAATGCCCGTAAGCCCCGCAGGCAGACGGTCCAATAGCTCCCCGAAGCGGCCCGGCCCGGCAGGAATCCGGTGCAGACCCAGCCCCCAGGGCAGGCCGTCCTCCGCCTGGGCCTGCGCCATCGCCATGCGCCTCGGCCAACCCGCCGCCCACCAGCGCTCGAGGGCTGCCCGCACTTGGGTCGGGGTTCCGCCGAAACCCGCGTGACCGATCATTCCGGCCCGGGCATTGACGTCGTGGGGCAGATCGGACGCCTGCAGCGGCAGGGGCCGTTCCGGCGCCGCGACGCGCCAAGCCGCCGCATCCTGGGCGTCCGGCAAGGCCACGGGCGCAGCGGAATAGGGCGCGGGAATCAACCCCGTGGCCTCAGCGCCGAGTTCCCGCCACGGGCAATGGGTGGATTGCTCCAGCAGTTCCCCGAGCAGCCGAAAGCCCAGGTCGGAGTAAACGCTGGTGCCGGGCACGCCCTGGCGCAGCAGGGGGTGGGCGCCTTCGGGAAGCCCTCGCCGCAGCTGGTCTGCCAGCCCCTCGCCCGTGAAGGGCAGCCAGGGCGGGAGCCCCGCCGTGTGGCTGAGGAGCTGGCGAACGGTCAAGGGCCCTGTGCGCGCAGTAAATCCCAGTGCTTCGCGGCGATCCGCATCCAGATCCAGGTGTTTCAGCGCCAGGGGCGCCGTCACCAAGGGCTTGGTCAGAGAGGCCAAATCGAAGAAGGGTTCCATCCCGTCAGCGTGGGACGCGGGATGCCCGATCGCAATCCCCTGCGTGAGCCATGACACGGGGCTCCCTTCCTAAACTGAGATTTCCTGTTGAGGTGCTTCCCCATGCTGAACCTGCGTCTTCCCGCCCTGGCCCTCTGTCTGGCCCTGGGCGCCGCCGAACCTCCCGTCACCGACCAGACGCCCCGTTCCCAGGTGCCCGAGACCCTGCGCTGGAAGGTGGAGGATCTCTTCGCCACACCAGAGGCCTGGCAGGCTGAACTTCAGAAGACCACCCAGCTGGCCCACGCTTTGGATGTGCTGGCCAAGGGTTGGACCCAGGGCCCGAAGGCAATGCTGAACTTCCTGGAGGCCCTGGACACAGTGCAGCTGCGCCTCACGAAGCTCTCCACCTATGCCTCATTCCAAAGCGATACGGATCTGGCCAACCCCACGTTCCAGAAGATGAAGGGCGAGGTGCAGTCCCTGGCCGTGAACCTGGGGGCGAAGCTCGCCTTCATGGAATCGGACGTTCTGGCACTGGGTTCGGAGAAGTTCGCGGGCTTCATCAAGATCGAGCCCAAGCTGAAGCCCTACCAGGTGGGCCTTGAGCGCATCCTGCGCCAGAAGGCGCACGTCCTGCCGGAGGCCCAGAACCGCGTGGCGGCCCTCACCGGGCTCTTCTCGGGTGCGCCTTCCAAGGCCTCGGGGCTCCTCAACAACGTGGACCTGCCCCGCACCGAGATCACCCTGAAGGATGGTTCCAAAGCCAAGCTCGGCATCGCCGCCTTCCAGCGCCTGCGCGCCTCCGCCGTACGCGAGGACCGCCAGAAGGCCATGGAGACCTTCTTCGCGGACCAGAAGCAGTACGAGAACACCTTCGCGTCCCTCCTCGACGGCGAGATGCAGTCCCACCTCTTCCAGGCCAAGATCAAGGCCTTCCCGACCTGCCTGGACGCCGCGCTCTTCCCGAACGACATCTCCCCGGCGGTCTACAAGAACCTGATCTCCACCGTCCGCGCCAACCTCAAACCCCTGCACCGCATGCTCAAGCTGCGGCAGCGGATGCTCGGCCTGGAAACGCTCACCTATTCCGACGTCTACGCTCCGGCGGTGGCCAGCGTGGACAAGACCTACCCCTACGAGCAGGGCTGCAAGCTCGTGGTGGACGCCATGGCGCCCCTGGGCGAGAACTACCAGAGGGTGCTGCGGAAGGCCTTCGCGGAGCGCTGGGTGGACGTCTACCCGAATCAGGGCAAGCGTTCCGGCGCCTACAGCAATGGCGTTTTCGGCGTGCACCCCTTCGTCCTGATGAACTACAACGGCTCCTTCAGCGAGGTCAGCACCCTGGCCCACGAGCTGGGCCACGCCCTGCACAGCTGGCACAGCGACACGACCCAGCCTTTCCCATTGGCCGACTATCCGATCTTCCTGGCGGAGATCGCCTCCACGTTCAACGAGACCCTGCTGGTGCAGCATCTCCTCAAGACCGAGCAGGACGATCGGCTCAAGCTCTTCCTCCTGAACGAGTATCTCGAGCGCATCCGCGCCACCCTCTTCCGCCAGACCCTCTTCGCGGAATTTGAGCTGGCCATGCACGAGCATGTGGAGGCGGGCCAGAGCCTCACGCCCGACTGGCTCAATGCCAAGTATCTCGAGCTGACCCGCGCGTACTACGGCCACGACGCCGGCGTGATGCGGGTGGATGACTACATCCAGTCCGAATGGACCGCCATCCCCCACTTCTACATGAACTACTACGTGTTCCAGTACGCCACCGGCATCATCGCCTCGGGCGCCCTGGCGGATGCGGTGCTGAAGGAAGGCGCCCCGGCCCGGGAGCGGTACCTGAATTTCCTGAAGGCCGGTGGGACGAAGTTCCCCTTGGACACCCTCAAGGACGCGGGCCTGGACCTGCGCAGCTCCGAGCCCATCGCCCGCAGCCTGAAGGCGCTGGATGGGCTGGTGAGCCAGATGGAAGCCCTGGCCCTGAAGACTGGAGCGGTGAAGTAGGCGCTCTCCGGGCTATCCTGGCCCGGTATGAACGGCAGCCTCCCCTTCTGGCCACGCGAGCACGGCGCCACCGTCCAGGTGATCCTGGCGGTCGGCGCCGCGTTGGCATTGGGTCCGGTGGGACGCAGCTCCATCGGCCAGGCCTCGCTGACACTGCTCCTCTTCCTGGCGAGTGTTCCCGCGGGCCAGCATCTCCCCCGCCGAACGCCGAATTCTGGGGCGCTCCGACGCCTTGGGATCCTCGCCATCATGGCCCTCGCCCTAGCGGTCTTCAGTTGGTGGCAGGTGCCCTTAACTCGACTTGTCCACCTGCTGGTACCGCTGCCTTCCGCGGTCCTGCTTGGGATGCTCCTTGCGAAGGGGCGGGAACACAGTCCCACCGGTGAGCTGCTGGCCAGCCTCAGTTTCGCCCTGACGGCGCACCCCATCGCCCTGCTGGGAGGCCAATCCTCATGGCGCGCCGCTGGGCTGGCGGGGATGCTCGCCGCAGCGTTCCTCTTGAGCGCAGTGTCCGTGCGGATGCTCCAGCGCCTTCCCGTGCCAGGGCTTGGCCGACCCTGGACGCTCCTGCCTCCCCTGATCGGACTCGCGGTCATGGCGGGACTGGAGGATCTGTACCAGTCCGGAATCGCGAGGCCCCGCCTCACCTTCGCCCTGCTGCCCGCCGTACTGGCGACGCTCACATTCGTGTTCAGAAAGCCCACGAAGCTCAAACACGTGGGCTGGATCCTCACGGCGGGCACCCTGGGGGCCACCATTTGGAGCGTGGTTCAGCTCCGATAACGGAAAGCTACTTCTGGCGATCTCGCCGCACCACGAGCACATCGCAGGGTGCGTGCCGGACCACCCGCGCCGCTGTGGAGCCAAAGAGCAGCCGCTCGATGCCGCTGTGACCGACCTGGCTGACCACCAGAAGGGTGTCCGGGTCGGCATGGGCCACGAGCTCCTCCGCCGGGCTGCCCCAGCGCACCAGGATCTCCGCGGCAGGCAGACCATCCACCCAGCGTTTCAGCTGGTCGAGGGCGTGCTGCTCCATCGCATCCATCCATTCCTGATCAGGAAGGGCTACCTGCGCTTCTGGAAGGAGCGGCGCCGGGGGCTGCAGCACGTGGAGCACGCGAAGGGGTACCTTGAGCTGCCCCGCCCAGGCCTGAGCCTTGAGGAGCGCTTCCTTGGAAGCATCGGAGAAATCTACGCCCACCAGGATGTTGCTGATCATGGTCCACCTCTCGGTACCAACATAGGCTCGGCATGCGAGGGGACAAGGCAGGTCGGCTGGTGGGAGATGGCAGGGACATGGCAAACTCAAACCGGGAGGACGCATGATCACCGTGAGGCTGGCGGAAGACCGCGGCAGCGACCGCCGGGGCTGGATGGAGAGCCGTTTCACCTTTTCCTTCGGCAACTACGTGGATCGCACCCACCACCATTTCCGAGCCCTGCGGGTCATCAATGAAGACCGCATCCAGCCCGGAAAGGGCTTTCCCATGCATCCCCACCGGGACATGGAGATCCTCACCTGGGTGCTCAGTGGATGCCTTCATCACAAGGATAGTTACGACCACGAGGCCATGCTCTCCCCCGGCGACGCTCAACGGATGAGCGCCGGCATCGGCATTGAACACAGCGAATACAACGATGACCCAGAGGCGCTCTGCCATCTCCTCCAGATCTGGGTCTTCCCGAGGCAGACGGGGGGACCCCCGGACTACGAGGAGCGGCACTTTCCGGAAAGCGAGCGAAGGAACGCGCTGCGCTTGATCGTCAGCCCGGAGGGTGGTCCCGAATGCCTTCGCTGGCAGGCGGATGCCCGGATGTACGCCACGCTCCTCGATCCCGAAGCGACCGTGGAGTATGAACTCGCCCCGGATCGGCATGCATGGATTCATGTGGCCCGTGGACGCGTGGAGCTGAATGACATTCCGCTCCGGACCGGAGATGGGGCGGCCATTTCTGGCGAATCCCAATTGCGCATGACCAGCCGGACCGATAGCGAAGTCCTCGTGTTCGATCTCGCCTAGCGGAATCGCATTCATTCCCTTGCATAAGGATCGGCTGGGACGGGAAAATACCTCCATGAGCGCCGATCAAGCCATCCTCCGTCTGCTGAAGCAGCACACGATCTGCGAGCAGTCCGAGCTGCTCGTCCTCCTGGCCCAGGAGGGGATTCAGCTGACCCAGAGCACCCTCTCCCGCCGCTTCCGAAAGCTCTCCGTCGTGAAGCTCGACGGGCGCTATCAGCATGTGGAGGCCCCTAAGAACGCCCTGCCGCCCTTCTACGTCGACGTCTGTCCGCCGAACCTGCTGGTGGCGAAGCTTAGCCCTGGATTGGCCCAGGCCATGGCCCTGAAGCTGGATGCCAGCGACCTTGAAGGCCTGGTGGGAACCCTCGCCGGAGATGACACGATCCTCCTCGCCGTCCGCCCGCCTGAGCGGCTCCAGGCCATCAAGATCGAGGTCGAGGACTTCATCTCCCGGAACGGCTGAAGGTTCACTCCCATAAATGAAATGAGCCCGCACATCAGCGGGCTCATTTTCGTATAGAGATCCGTTAGGCGAGGGCGGCGCGCAGGGAGGCGATGGCGTCCGGCAGGGCCACACTGAGGAGGAGGCCGAGGCTGCACTTATTGGTGTCCGCCTTGATGCCGAGGCGGTGCTTCGGCGTCAGTTCGACGATCGCCACGGCGCCGCCGCCCTTCCCGACAGTCAGGAGCATGTCGTGCTCTTCCATCAGGCCGTTGGTCTTGGCGATGGTCTGAGAGAGCTGCTCGGCGAGGCCATTGAACAGCGCGCAGCCCCGGGGGCTGGAGTTCACACCCGCAATGCTCATGCCGTGGGTGCGATCAAACACGTCGCTGTTCGTGATGCCGCCATTGGTATCGGCGGTCATCTTTTCGAGGATCTCCAGGATCTTCGGGTTCATTTCTCCTCCAAGGAAAAGGGGCTCCTCCCACTGTTTCCAGCGCAGGAGCAGGTCATTCACGCTGCGGCATTCAAGGGTCTGCGGTACCGGGATACCTTCATCGAGCTTTTCCGGTGAGAACTGAGCAAAGGGCTGGGACAGCATGGCCATCAAGGCGAATTCGCCTTCCAGGGGCCCGAAGCTCGCGTGCACAAGCTGGCCTTCCTGAAGACAGACCTCTCCCTCGGCCCCCGAGGTACTGAAAACCCTCAGCCGCGTAGAGCACTGGGGGCTGGCCAAGGCTTCCAGCGCTTCAGCCACGCTGATTTCCGCCCAAAGATCCGCCCGAGTCATGTACATACCTGGCCAGCCGCTCCCCACCCAGGCCTCCCAAGAAACCCTCAGGCGCCTTTCATCTCAGCATAGATGAACCGCGCAACCGGATGGTACACAATCAGTGTTAACAACAACCAAATCACATCTTCCGCCACAGAGACGCCACACAATTGCCATGATAGAAACATCCCAATACCCGCCTTGAAAAAGGGAAACCAAGGGATGAAAAAATCGACCGCAAGGACTTAGCCGGCGGTGACGTCCTGTTCCATCAATTCTGTGGTGGCTCGCCTGGCCTTGCGCGTCGCTCGAAAGCCCCAAGCGGCGCCCAGAGCGCCGGTCAGGGTGCCGAGACCCGCCAGGGCCGCAAGGCTGGTGGCAGAGAAGAATCCCAGGCGGGCCAGATCCACCAGCAGGGGCGGAAGTCCGAGCATCCCTCGGCTGATGGGAAGCCACAGCGCCAGGAGGGCCAGCACCGCCATGATGCTGGCCAGGAAGCCTAGGACGGCCCCTTGCAGCACCAGGGGCGTTCGGATGAAACCTTCCGTGGCGCCCACCAGCCGCATGATGGAGATCTGCTCTTCCCGGGCCATCACGGTCATCCGGATCACGTTCCCCGTGGAGAATCCGGCGGCCAACAGCAGCACGGACCCGAAAAAGGCCAGGGCCACGCGGATCGCCCGGGCCGCCCGCTGGAAGGACTGAAGCCGCTCGTGATCCACCACGGCATCCCCGACTCCGGGCAGGCCCCGTAGGCTGTCGGCGACCTCGAGGGCGCGGCGAGCCTGGAGGAAGGCTGGCTGGAGTTCCAGTTCCAGGTTCTCCGGCACCTTCTCTCCGCCCAGGGTCTGGAGCATGAGCCCGGCCTCGCGGCTGATGTCGAGGAACCGCTTCGTGGCTTCATCCGAGCTGACACGCCGCACCATGCGGATCCGGGGATCCCGGCGCAACTGGGCTTCCGCCTCGTCCAGTCGGGCACCCTCCGCGGCAAACAGCGTGACCCGGGCCTGGGCCTCCATGCGACCCACCCAACGATCCAGCGTCTCCACCGCCAGGAGGCCACCCCCCGCCAGCATGAGTCCCGAGGCCAGCGTGAGAATGGCCAGGATGTGCTGTCCACGGTGGCGCCCCATGTCCCGCGCCATGTCCCGGAGCATCACCGCCAGGAGCCGGAAACCGCCCATTCAGTTGCTCCCGTCCAGTGCGATGCCCTTGATGGCGGTGCCTGATCCCGCGCTCATGGACTTGACGCTGCCCCGCTGCGAGACGTTTTTCCAGATGTGGAGGCTGGTGGTGGGCAACGAACTCACCATGTCCGCGCCGACCAGCCAGTCTTTGGTGCCCGCGTGCGCGATCACTCGGAGGTTCCGAAGGGTCGTTTCACCGAAGGTCTCCATGGGAGCCTGATCGTACGAGCTGTCGAATTGGTATTTGCGGAAGACCAGCATGGGTGAACCAGATAGCGCGGCATCCGTGAGGTGCCTGGCGACATAGATGCGATCCTGGTCGTCCACCGCCATGGATCCGTGAGCACCCAGAGTGGTCTTGGTGCCAATCAGCACGGAGGCGGACTGAGGGAAGTTGCTGCCGCCCGACCCCATGCGGAGCCGTGCCCCATCGAAGGGATTCTTCTGGGGGTTATAGACCGTCGCCCCATCCTTGAAGAAGGCGTAGAGCGAACCTGCTCGAAAAGCCAGACCGGTGCCCCCCTTGTCCGTGTTGCCTTCCACCTCGACCTTCCGCCCCGGTGTGGAGGCCGCAAGGACACTGTCGGGGTTGCTCACCGCCCAAACCCTGGACTGTGAACTGTTCGTTTCCAGCACATAGAGCACCCGATTGGTGGCATCCAGGGCAGCCTGTTCGAACTTGCTTTCGCTGAGCCGCTCCCCTTCGATCCTGAAGACATGAATGTCTTCAGGTGTCTTGATCGTGCCGTCCTGACGGTGAATATTCGCGATTCGAACCACCTCTCCCGTTGAGCTCACGCCGTAGAGGTAATGCCCGGTCTGGTCGATGCAGAGCCCACCCCAGGCCAGATCCTTCACCTGGTTCAGCTTGCTGTCTTCGAGCGTGCGGGTGGGCTTGATGTCCCCGGTCTGTTCGACGAGGGTGTCCAGGTTGTCCCACATCAGCAGGCGTTTGGTGGCGCCTTCCGCGGTGTCGAAGGCGATCAGGGTCGTGCCCTTGGTCGATCCGGCACTGTTCTTGGGCTCCAGACAGGAGACCGTCAGCGCAAGCAGCGCCAGGGAGGCCCCGAATAGGCCCCTGAGGGAATGGTTTGCCATGGGTGATCCCGACTACTTGTTGAAGAGCGCCTTGAGCTGGGCGTTCAGGTTCTTGACGAGGTCGGCGTCGAGGCCCGTATCCACGGCCCCGCGACTGATGGAGAGTGCCAGATTCTTCACGGCTTCAGGACCTTCGCCTTGGCCGATCTGCTGGACAGCCTGGGCATGGAGCGTCCCCACCATCCCGTGCAGGTCCGTCGGAAGCACACCTTTGGAGGCCATGACGATGCGCTGCGCAAAGGCGTTCAACTTCGCAACCTTGATGGGATCCACCATCCCGCTGGCGGCAGGAACCTGCGGCGCACGGGGCGGCTCAGGAATCGAGATCTGAGCGGGAGCGGGTTCCGGGGCGACGGCCTGAGGCGTGTCGAGGACGGGGAGAACCACAGGCAAGACAGGAGTAGGCTCAGGCGCCGAGGCCACAGGCGCCTCGGGAACATCTGGACGTTTGCCAGACCGGATGCCCTTCATCACGACATGATTGGCCATGACCAATCCATAAACATCCTTGGCCACATTCAGTACAGACTTCTGCAGGACCGAAGCCAGCTCTGACACCGAGTAGTAGCCCGTGCAGATGCTCAGCAGCTTGGCTTCGCGTGGACTGACACCGCTGGGGGTCTCACCCGGAAGGAGGGTGGAGGCGGGGTAAAGATCCAGGGAAGGGATCTTCTGGCTGATGACCCGCCACTCATCCATGCGCCGGTGCATCTCCATCAGGAGCGCGGCATTGCTCTTGGTGATCGTGGTTGGCACTTCGGATGTGGATTCCTCGAAGCGGTACTGTCCGTCGAGCCACAGGGCCACTTCATAGACGGCGTCCAGACCCTCCGCATCGTTCGACACGGCATGCACGATGCGGCCGCTCTGCAGGAAGATCTTGGCGCGGCGTGCATCCTCGGTCACATGGAAGCAGCCGGACTTCCCCCCCTGGCTTACCAGTTGGATGACGTCAGGTAATGGCGCTTCGCGCATGAAGCCTTGGATGAGTCCTTGGGACATGGAACATCCCCTCTCGCAATCACATGGATGCTGTTCCGAATGTAGCACGACGCCCGCCGTGGTCAGGAATGATTCCAGACTGCGGCACAACCCACTGCCAGCCCTTCCCCCCAACCGGGTGCTTCGGGGATCCTGGAGGTTCCGGGGAGGTTCCGTGCCCAGTCCTTTTGCAACCATTGAGGAAGCCATTGAAGCCATCCGATCCGGAAGGATGGTGGTCGTCATCGACGATGAAGACCGTGAAAACGAAGGGGATCTCACCCTCGCCGCCCAGCACATCACGCCGGAGGCCATCGCCTTCATGGCCACCCACGGCAGAGGCCTGATCTGCGTCGCCCTGGAGGCGCAACTCCTCGATCACCTACAAATTCCACTCATGGTGCGGGACAACACCAGCCCCTTCGAGACCGCCTTCTGCATCACCGTTGAGGCCCGAGAAGGCACCTCCACTGGCATCAGCGCCGGGGACCGCTCCCGCACCATCCAGGCCCTCGTCGCGCCTGAGGCCCAGGCGTCGGACTTCGTGAAACCGGGCCACATGTTCCCCCTGCGTGCACGAGCGGGCGGCGTCCTGACCCGAACCGGCCAGACCGAGGCCAGTGTGGATCTCGCCCGCCTCGCCGGTCTGCATCCCAGTGGCGTCATCTGTGAAATCATGAACGATGACGGCACCATGGCCCGAGTGCCGGACCTCATTCCCTTCTGCGAGAAGCATGGCCTCCTGCTCGTCACCGTGGCGGATCTGGTCGCCTACCGATTGCGCAAGGACCCCATCATCCGACCCCTGGGCTCGGACCGTGTGGAGACGACCTGGGGCTCCCTGACCGTCCACCGCTTTGAGAGCCTCCTGGACGGCGCCATTCACCTGGCTTTCACAAAGGGGCCTCTCACGGGTACCCCCCTTGTTCGCGTGCACATGGAAAGCCTTCCCGAGGATCTGCTCGGTTTCGGCAACCAGCCTGGCACCCCATTCCATGCCGCCATGGACGCCGTCGCCCAGGCAGAGGAAGGCGTGGTGGTATACCTGCGACGTGGCTCGACCTCGCCCGAGGATCCCCACCCCACGGACCGGGAAATCGGCATGGGCGCCCAGATCCTGGGCCTATTGGGCGTGAAGCACATGCGACTGCTGAGCCGACATCCCAAAAAGTACGTTGGACTCAAGGGATTCGGGCTCGATATCGTGGAACACGTCCACATGGATCCTCGGTGATCAACACTTCGTTCCTCAACGACTCGCCCCTCTTCCGCAACCTGGACGAGACAGAGCGAGCTCAGGTCCTGATCATCGGGCAGGTGCGCGGTTATGCCGCCAATCAAGTGATCTTCCGGGAGGGCGATGCGGGCGACGGTCTGTTCATCGTCATCCGGGGCGGCGTACGCATCAGCAAGCAGGCCGCCAGTGGCGAAGAAGCCCTGGCGGTGCTGGAATCCAACGCATTTTTCGGTGAGATGGCCCTGATCGATTTCAGCCCCCGGGCGGCAGATGCCATCGCCAACGAGGACTGCGAGCTCTTCTTCATCCCCCTCAAAGACCTGAGGGTGCTCATCGAAAGCCACCACCAGATCGCCCTCAAGGTGCTCTACGCCCTCTGCGAGGTGCTGGCCCAGCGCCTGCGGGAGACCAACGAGCGTTACATGAGTATTTTCACCATTGCCCAGTGGGGCGGTGGCGGCAGCAGCAGCCTGATTCCGCTACCCTGATCAACTGCATTTTCTGGAGAAGGAGAATCCATGTCCGACCTCGTCAAGCACATCACGGACGACGAATTCCAGAGCACGGTCGCCGCTGGCGTCACGCTCGTGGACTTCTGGGCCCCCTGGTGCGGCCCCTGCCGCATGATTGCCCCCATCCTGGATGAACTCGCCGCCGAATACACCGGCAAGGTCCAGATCGTGAAGGTAAACGTCGACGAGAACCCCGTGATCGCCGGCCAGTACGGGATCATGTCCATCCCCACCCTGCTCCTGTTCAAGGACGGCAAGCTGGTGGAGAAGCGTGTGGGCGGCGCGGCCAAGCCCCAGCTCACGGCCTTCATCCAGCAGGCCTTCTAGGCCCTCTTGAGACATAGGACATAAAGAGGCGGCCCGAGGTCGCCTCTTTATGTATTCGGACTCAGAGGCCTTACTTCCGCCGCACGACCATCTGGATTTCGGTTCCTCCGCGATGGAAGCTCACGGAGTCCATCACGAGGTGGATCATCGCCAGCCCACGTCCGAACTGCTTGGAGATGGCATCGTCGTTGAACCGAAAGCTCCGCTGCGCGTCGAAGCCCTTGCCTTGGTCGCGGATGGTGACCGTGTAGCAGTCAGGTGTCATCTCCGCAGTCACGCCAATCTCTCGGGCGGAATAGACGGGATCCTGCAGGCGCTGTTGGAGCAGCACGCCGTAGGCGTCCTCGGAGCTGAAGAGGTCGGCCTTGAGGCTGCTCTCCAGTTCCAGGTTGCCGTGCTCATGGGCGTTCACCAGGGCCTCGTGGAAGGCCATGGCGTAGACATCCACATTGTTGGGTTCCGCGAAGCCCTGCTGCACCAGCCGATCCGTGAGGTGCACGACGAGGCTCGGGATGTCGAGGTCGGCGGAGGTGTATAGGAACTGGCGTTCCTCCCGCAATAGCCCCTTGAGGCTCGCCTCGGCCAGACGCAGGTCCCGATGCAGTTCCACCAGATGGAAAACGCTATTCACCAACTCGCGCATGGACAGCGGTTTCTGGAAGAGATTCGCGGCGCCCATGCGCATAGCACGAATGGCGTAATCCAACGTCGCCATGCCTGTCATCAACACCACAGGCAACTTGGCATGGATCGCCTTCACCCGGTGGATGACATCAAAGCCGTTCATCCCCTCCATGTTGATATCGCTGATGACCAGATCGATGCTCGGCGCGGCTGGGTCCTCGAGGGCCTGGAGGGCGCGACGCCCATCCGAGAAGGTGTGAACCACCATGCCATGGGAGGCGAGCATCTCGCTCACCATGGACAGGACACTCAGGTCGTCATCGATGAGGATGACGTGTGGGGCGCTCTTCATAGGGAAGAACTCCTGTCTGCAATCCGTTTGGACAGGTCATGGGAAGGAACGGAATCAGAGCCTGCAAGGTGCGATCGAGGGTACCACAGAGTTCTTTCGGAAGGATGGCAACGCCCCATTCGTTCTGAGGCCGAAGTGGAGCCCCTTCCATGGATTTGATCAGTGTTCCAGCGAGATCATCCGCATCCACCACAGACACGAGCCCGGCGCGCAACAGGGGTTCCGCGAGATCCTGAAAATTGCGGTAGCCCGGCCCCATCAGGGTCGGCACACCATAGCGCACCGGCTCGAGAGGATTGTGTCCGCCCTCCCAGGTCCACCCTCCGCCCACCAGCGCCACCGTGCCTTCGCCGTAAGCGGCTGAGAGCTCTCCGAGAGTGTCCAGCAACAGGACATCCACGTCCACCCATGCCTCTGAAGAGGCCGGCCAACCCACCGATGCTCGCCGAAAGCACCGCCCCTGCTGCGTCAACAGCTCCGCCACCGCATCGAAACGCTGGGGCTTGCGAGGGGCGAGCACCAGACGCGCTTCGCCTCTGCGCTTCCGCAATTCATCCCAAGCCTCCAGCACCAGGGCCTCTTCCCCCGCCAGCGTGTTTCCCGCCACCACCACCGGATGGGCCTGCCAACCCACTCGGAGGGCCGCCCAGCCTTCGTGTAGCTCTCTTGGTGGAGGCGCATCCGCCTTGAGGTTGCCCCCCAGCACCACGTCGGGGGCCCCCAGCCTTCGGAAGGCTTCAGCTGACTCGGGATCCCGCGCAGCCACCCGCGTGAGCCGTGAAGCCGCCCGGCGGATCCAGGCGCCGCCGTGCGCCAGGGTACGCTCGGTGAGCCGCCCGTTCACCACGAGACGAGGGATGCCTCGGGCTTCCAGTTCCCGCAAAAGGTTGGGCCAGAGCTCCGTTTCGAGGGCGAGAAAAGCTGCGGGCGGTGTCGCAAAGAAGGCGGCCAGCCCCGCCGGATCATCCAAAGGAAAGGCTCCGCCGGTAACGCGGCCCGTACCTTGGTCCCAGCCCGGCAGCCGCTGAGCCAACAAGGTCATGCCCGCAGGTGTACCCGTGGTGACGTGAAGGTGGCAGCCGCCGTCTCGCAGACACCCCAGCAGCCCGTCCGCCAAGAGCAATTCGCCCACGCTCACGGCATGCACCCAGACCCAGCGCGCGGGCAGCTCCGGAGGGGCTGCCTCCAGCCGCAGACGCCAGGCTTCCGGCAGCCCTGCCTTCATCGACCGCGCCAGCGCCCCCGCCAGACTGACGAGGCCCAAGTAGCTCAGATCGACGGCATCCATACCCCCAGTCTATCGGATGGCACCCCGTGCCATCCTCCCGCTCGTCAGTGCCTCTCGGAGCTGGGGCCCCCAGTCTACCGGTGGCACCCCTGCCATCCTCCCGCTCGCCTGCGCCTCGCGGGGCTTGATCTTCCCAGAGCTGACCCTTCTATTATCAGGGCATGTCCATTCATCCCGTCGAAGTCCTCGTCGTCACCGGCCCTCTGGGCGCGGGCAAGACCACCCTAGTGAATCGCCTCCTGCGCACGGAGATCGAGGCAGGGCGAAAGGTCGCCGTGCTCGTCAATGAGTTCGGCAGCGTCAGCATTGATGGGGCCTTGCTGGAGGCCACCCGGCCGGATCTCGCCGCCATGGAGAACCTGCTGGATGGGTGCGCCTGCTGCAGCCTGCGCTCGGAAGTGGCGGCGACCCTTGCGGGCTGGGCGGATCGCGCATCGGAAACACGACCGGCGCGAGTGGTGCTGGAGACCACCGGGCTAGCCGATCCCACGGATCTGATGGACTTGGACCAGGAGCCTGGCCTCGCGGGGCGTGTGAGACTTGCCGGATGCCTCACGGTGGTGAGCGCCCTCACGCCCCTGCACCACCTAACCCAGCGGGATCTGGTGCGACGACAGGTGGCCCTCGCCAGCCTCGTCCACATCAGCAAGACCGACCTCGATCCCGCCATGGCCATGGCCTGGTCCGCCCAGATCCAGACCGCCCATCCCGACCATCCGGTGGTACGCACCTGCCAGGGTCAGGGCCCCCTGGACGCTCCGGATCCCTGGCACGGCGATGTCCGGACGGGCGATGGCTCCCCCGGCATCGGCTTTGGCGAGGCGCGCTCCCTCGCCGTCCGGTGGGATCACCCGGTGGATGCCGAGGGCCTGGAGTCTCTGCTGCGCGCGGGGCTACCCGGTGGTGAACTCCTTCGTGCCAAGGGCGTGGCCGCATTCCACGGCTGGCCCCCCCGCGAGGACGGCTCGGACCGCTGGGCCTTTCATCTTGCGGATGGGCGGGTGGAGATCATGCCCCTTCCGCCCCTGCCCGAAGGCCGCCTTCCCGAGTGCATGAGCGTCGTCATCGGCGTCGGCCTCGACCGCGAAGGATGGCGCAAGGCCCTGCGCAGCATCGAGCGAGCCCCTGCGGGCGCCCGCCGGAAGGTGGTGCTGTGAGGCTCTGGCGGGAGCTGCTGCTCCTTCCCATCGCTGCCCTGGCCTGTGCCCTCATCTCCAATGCCTTGGCGGGGCATGAACGGCGGCTGGCCTGGTTTGGGCAGCCCTTGCCAGCGCCAGCTGGAGCCATGGCCCCCGCTCCGATAATGCAACCGAAGGAAGTCCCTCTCCCAGCGCCATCTCCGACACCCCGGCCGACGACGTCAACGCTCACCAAGACACACAACACGACAGTCGTCATCCAGAATGCGCCAGCCACTTCCTTCGTCGATAGGAAGGGTCCGTCCTCGGGTGCTGCCAGCCCTTTCCCGGAGATCGACTCCGAGGCGGCCTCAAAGGCGCATCAGTCAGGGGTCAGCTTCCTGGATGCCCGTCGCGCGGCGGACTACCGCAGCGGCCATATCGCCGGAGCCTGGTGCGTTCCGGTGTGGGAATCCGACCTGGAGGCCCGGCTCACCGCCTTTGAGGCGGGCAGCGGAGCGTCCTATACCGACCTGTTGGTGCTCTACTGCGGCGGCGGGGACTGCCAGGACTCGCACCTCCTGGCGGGCAAGCTTTCAGCCCTGGGATATCGAAACCTGCGCATCTACCGCGAGGGATTTCCAGACTGGGCGGCCAAAGCGCGCCCCGTGCGCAAGGGAGTCGAGCGATGAGGCCCTGGCTGCACCACCCCTGGCTCACCGTGCGTTGCCAGATCGCACTGGGCGCGCTCTTCGTCGCCGCTGCCCTGCCGAAGCTCCTGGATCCACCGGGCTTCGCCAAATCCATCTGGGCCTATGGCCTGTTCCCAGGCTGGAGCATCCATCCCCTTGCCCTCGCCCTGCCCTGGCTGGAAGTGTTGGCGGGCCTCGCCCTCTGCCTCGGCGTAAAGGTGCGGGCAGCGGCCCTCTGGATCGGCACGCTGCTCCTGGCTTTCATCTGCGCCCTCTCCATCAATCTGGCCCGTCGGCACCCCGTGGACTGTGGCTGCTTCCGCACTGCGGGGAGCGTGAAGACCCAGGACGAGAAGCTGCGGGACATGCGCTGGACCATCCTGCGGGACCTCGGGATGCTCCTGTTGGCAGCACAAATCCTCCTGGCTCGACGCAAGGGCGACGAATCGTGCGCCTGATCGCCCCCACGGCCTTCAAGGGCACCCGCACCCCCCTGGAGGCCGCGCGATTCCTGGCAGGCCCGCAGGACCGCCTGCTGCCCCTTTCCGATGGCGGCGATGGATTCCTGGAGTGCCTGCAAACGGCATTGGGGGGCGACCTCGCCTGGCATCCCGCAGCGGATCCTTTCGGCCGGCTGCGAGACGTGCCGGTCCTCCTGCTGCCGGATGGCACGGTGGCCCTGGAGTGCGCCCAGGTGATCGGCCTCGCGGGATTGGACCGGCTCGATCCTCTCGTCGCGAGCAGCCGCGGTCTCGGGGAGCTCATCGCCGCCTTCGCCTCGGCCCCCCGCCTGTGGATCGGCCTTGGCGGCAGCGCCACGGTGGATGGGGGCCGGGACTGGCCGCGATTCAGCCTTCCACCGACAACGGTGTTCTGCGACGTGACCACGCCGCTGGAAGCGGCCGCCCGTCGCTTTGGGCCTCAGAAGGGTGCCCGGCCTGAAGATCTCCCCATCCTGGAACACCGTCTCGCGGAACTGAACCTGCCTTCGGGTCCCCGAACCGGTGCCGCAGGCGGACTCGGCGCCAGACTCCTGGCCCTGGGTGCCGAGCTGGTGGACGGTGCGGGAGCCACCCTGAATGCCGTCGCGTTCGACAGCGCCTGTCAAGGCTGTGAGGCGGTCCTCACCGGCGAGGGCAGACTGGATGGCACCACCCTCGAGGGAAAACTCCCGGCGGTGGTCGCGCGCCGCGCCCGTGCCCTCGGGCTTCCCGTCCACGGGCACTTCGGCTGCCGGGGCGAAGGCTGGGAAGCGGCGGCGGCCCTCTTCGACACGGTCACCTTCGAAGTCGAATGACTATTCCTCTTCCCCTCGCATCAGGAAGTCCTGGGCGAGTTCCACCGCGGCAGGGGAGACGTGTGCGAAGCGCATCAAGCGGTCGTTGAACTCGAAATGCAGTTCCCGATTCTCTTCCAGCAGGATCTCAAGCTGCTCCTGGTGGACCGCCCGGTCGGACAAATACCGCCAGTAAATGGCAGAAGTAAGTTGCTCCAGCCCGAGGGCCTTCACCTCCCAGTAAGTGCGGGCTAAAGTGCGCCAAGCCACTTTGCGCAGGGCTGGATTGTCGAGGCACTCCTGCCAGAGGGGGCCGACCCAGACCTCCAGCAGTTCGATGGCGGCGGCTTCGCGGTAGCGCCCCAGGCTGAGGATCAGCTCGCCAAGATCGTAGATCACCGTCTCGAAACCGAAGTGAAGCTTCTCCCGAGAGGCCACCCGGCCGTAATGGATGAGGTTCTGGGCCGCCTCGTGCATGCGCTGGGGAATGTCCCGCAGGGCCTCCACCAGCAACCGGTAGTGATACGAGAGGTTCTGGAAACGACGCAGATCCTTCTCGTCCAAGGCCTCCCGCATGAGCGAATTGAAGGCCATCATGTGCAGTTCCACCACCGTTTCCCGCCCAAACCCCACCGCCAATTCGCAGGTTTCCACGAGCTGCCCGGCCAACTCCGCCACGATCTCGTGCTGCCTGCGGTTGGCCGACTCCAGCACCTTGAGGGTCTGGGCCAGCAGGTAGCCCTCAGGCCAGATGCCCTCTCGCGTGAGGTAGGCCTGTCCTTCCCGGGCGAGCCCAGGCACAAAGCGGGGACGCACGGCTGACCAGAGGCCTGGATGGGTAACGCCGACGGCAATGGTTTCCATCAACAAAACGTGGAAGGCCTGGAGTGAAAGCAGCACCAGTTGGCGGTCACCCCGGCCCATCCCCGTCAATGCGAGGTTGGTGAGCACATCCACGGTGTCGAAGAAGTCCCCTGCCTGCGTGACTTTGACCCGCCCCCGGAGTGCCTTGAGGTCCGCGACGCCCTTCCGAGTCAGCATCGGCATGAAGTAGCTCGGGCGGAGGAACTGGCTGATGCCGTAGAGGAAAGGCAGCGCACCGGCCATCACCAGTAAATAGCACCCGCTTATTGCAAGAATCAGAGGGTGATGGGCCCGATGACCGGGGGGGAAAAAGTTGATGGAGAGGCTCAGGATATGACTGAGGATGAGCACCCCCAGTCCAACCACCAGCAAGGGATGGGTCGCGTAGAGCCTTACCAACCTCGGAGTGTAGAGGTTGGAGGTGAGGGGAACGATGAGGGCAATGCAAGTGAGCATCACCGCGGTGAACTGATTGAGGGTTCGGTTCGCGGTGGGCAGCCCCTGGCTATCAAAGGCATTGAGGTTCCCAAAGCTCGTCACCAGCACCGCCACGAGGGCGGACCCCACGATGCAGAGCAGGATGAGCAAGGCAGAGGGCTGGGTACTGCGCCGGGACATGCCCCTCGTTTCGTCCATCCCGTCCCCGCCATGAGGACCAGCACGCCGGTGTACCCTTCGGGAGTTCCCTCGGAGTACCCCATGCCCACCTTCAGCGTCCACATCCACGTCCGTCCCGATGCCATCGAGGCATTCAAGGCGATCACCCATGCCAACGCCCTCGGCAGCCACCAGGAACCGGGCTGCCTTCTCTTCGAGGTGCTCCAGCAGGAGGACGAACCCACCCGCTTCACCCTGGTGGAGGTCTGGGCCTCCCCTGAGGCCCACGCCGCCCATCGCGAGACCCCTCACTACCTTACGTGGAAGGATCAAGTGGAGCCGCTCCAGGCGGAGCGCCGCCACGCCGTGCGGTACACCAACCTGACTCCGGGTCGCTGATGCGCTGGGGCTTCGCCACCGCCCAGTCCATCGCTTTCGGTCCCGGCGTGGCGGCGGAGGCCCCGTCCACCGTGCTCGCCCTGGGGCGGCGCGTGCTGCTGGTGACCGGCTCCCGTCCCGAGTGCGCCGTAGCCCTGCGGAGCGCCCTCGAGGCCGCCGGCGCCCATATCGAAGTCTGGTCCGTGAAGGGCGAACCCAACGTGGATGACGCCAGGAACGGCGTCCAGCGGGTCAGGGAGGCCAGGATCGATGTCGTCGTGGCCATGGGGGGCGGCAGTGTCTTGGATGCGGGCAAGGCCGTCGCCGCCCTCGCGATCCAGCCAGAGGATGCCCTGCACTATCTGGAAGTCGTCGGCGATAACCAGCCCCTGACCGCCCGCCCGCTGCCCGTGGTCGCCCTGCCAACCACCGCCGGGACCGGCAGCGAGGTCACCCGCAACGCGGTGCTCGGCGTGCCTGATCATGGCGTCAAGGTAAGCCTGCGCCATCCTTGGATGCTGCCCAATGCTGCCCTGGTGGATCCCCTCCTCACCCACGACATGCCGCCGGAACTGACGGTAGCGACGGGAATGGATGCCCTCACGCAGCTGATCGAGCCCTTCCTCAGCCCCGCGGCAACCCCGCTCACCGATGCATTCTGCCGGGAGGCCATCCCTCGCGTGACCTGGGCCCTGCCTCGAGCCTTCGCGAATGGACAGGATGCGGAAGCCCGGGAGGCCATGGCATTTGCCAGTCTCTGTGGAGGATTGGCCCTCACGGGCGCCCGCCTCGGCGCCGTGCATGGCTTCGCCGCGCCCCTGGGCGGGCGGTTTCACGCCCCCCACGGCGCCCTCTGCGCCGCCCTCCTGCCCGAAGTTCTGACCGTCAACCTGCGGGCCTTGCAGAGGCGAGCACCGCAGCATCCCGCCCTTGGCCGGATGGAGGAATTGGCGAGACTCCTCACGGGCCGTCCTGGGGCAAAGGCCGAGGATGGGTTGGCGTGGCTCGTGGAGTTCTCTCAGCGCCTCAACCTCCCGCGCCTGTCCCACTTTGGGGTGGGCGCCCCACACCTATCTGCTCTGGCAGATCAGGCCGCCCGAACGAATTCCATGCAGGGCAACCCGATTGCCCTCACCGCCGAGGAACGGATCGAGATCTTGACGAACGCGCTCTAGCGCCTGCCGCGACGAAGGGGCGTGAGGGTGATCATCTCGGGGAACGGCATGTCCTTGTCCACCTGCATGGAGTGGACCTCGTAACCCTCTCGACGCAGCTCCAACTTGGGTGTGCCGTCCTTCGGCAGGGCGAGCCCCTTGAGCGGCGTGTGGCCCATGGAGGTGCCATCCAGGAAGACTTCGGCACCGTCGGGATCCGTCAGCACATCCACCGTGGACCCAGTGGATACAGACTTCCGCTCCAGGGTGAAGCGCATCTCCGTCTGCCCCCTGGACGCGCGCTGCTCCTGCGAGAGAAAACCCTCCTGGGCCACCTGCACCAGCGGCTCTTCGCCACGCGCCACGCGCACCTGCACGGGGGCGGAGCCAACATGGGCGCCGTCCACGAGCACCTTGGCTCCGACCGGGTTGACCTGGATCCGCAGTTCAGAAGGACCACGCCGACCGAGGAAGACCGCGAGTCCCCCCCCCACGAGCACCACGGCCGCAACCGAGATCCAGATCCAGCGAGAGCTCGGAAGTCCTCGGCCAGCAGCCAGAGAGGCCGTGGCGGGCACCTTCGCGGGTGCTGGGGCGGGAATCGGGGGTTTTGGCCGAGTCTCGCGAACCGGATCGGGTGGGGGTGCTTCCTCCGCGGGCATCAGCATCGTGGGCTGTGCGCCGGTGGGTTCCGTGGACATGACCACCAGTGGCTCCACGGGAGCCTCTGAGGGCATCAGGACGGTGCCCGGGGCCTTTGCTTCGAGGGGCATCAACTGGGTGGCGGGCGATTCCTCTAGAGGCTCAGGCGCGGGTGCCTCTCGGATCGTCATCACCGTCGGCAATACCTCGCCAAAGGCACCCGTGGCACGGGGCGCCTGAAGCATCTCCGTCGCATCGATGGCGCCCGACACGGGCCGCACGACCGGAATGCCCCGATCCATGGGCTGTGTCGGCGGGAAGGGTTGATCCCCAGTGATGTAGGCCAGGAGCTTGAGCTTGACCTCCTCACCAAAATCCAGGGCCTCCACGAGGGCTGCCATGAAAGAGGGGAGATCGGGAAACCGCTCCGCAGGCTTCTTGGCCAGGGCCTTGCGGAAGACGTCCTCCACATAGGAGCGGGTGCCAACGGGGAAAGTCGGCGGGTCATGCACGATCCGGTAGAGCGTGCTGCCCACGCTGGAGCCGGTGTAGGGCAATCGGCCCGTGACCACCTCGAAGGCCGTGACGGCAAACGCGTAGCAGTCGCTCGAACGGGAGGCTTCCCCGCCTGTGAGCAGTTCAGGGGCCGTGAAGGATGGCGTGCCGAAGATCATGCCCGCCTGGGTCAGGTGGGATTCGTCCCGGCGGGCGATGCCGAAGTCCATGAGCTTGAAACGCCCGTCGTGGCTCACCAGGATGTTGTCCGGCTTGATGTCCCGATGGACGATGCCCGAGTCATGGGCCGCCTTCAAAGCGCCCATGCCCTGCACCAGCAGGCGCATCCCCGCTTCCACCGACAGGCCGATACGAATGAGCTTGGAGAGGCTCGTGCCGTCCACGAACTCCATGGCCATGAACGGTCCCATGAGGGCATCCGTGCCCACGTCATAGACCGTGACGACGTTGGGATGATTCAGCCGAGCGGAGATCTCCGCTTCCCGCTGAAAACGCTCCAGCGTCTGTTGCAGATCGCTGCCCTTGGCGTGGATCACCTTGATTGCCACCAGGCGCTTGAGCAGCGGATCCATCGCCAGATAGACCGTCCCCATCGCGCCTTGTCCGAGGACGCGCTGGATCTGATACCGACCAATGGAAGTGGGATCCTGGGACATGAGCAGCTCTCCACCCATGGTAGCGCATGAGCCATGAAGCCTGGAGCCCTGCGTCCCACCGTGGCAGAATGGCGTTCCGCCCAAGGCGGCACCGGTCCTGTAGCTCAGGTGGATAGAGCAACCGCCTCCTAAGCGGTAGGTCGGCAGTTCGAGTCTGCCCAGGACCACCAGCATGGAAGCCCCGAGTGCCTTGAGCCACGGGGCTTTGTGCTGTCATCTCGATCTTTCATGACCAGCCCGACAGATCTGGTTTCAAGGTAATTTTGCCCCCCTGACACGGGGGAAAAGTGCAATAGAAGTGCAACTCCATTTGGCCAAAAAAACCTTGTCGCATCTTGCGATCTGGCGCGAATCGGGACGAAAGTCCTGGATTCCAGGGTGCGTAGCCAAATGCGCGAGGTTGGGTGACGTGCGTCAGCTCGGCGGAACCTTCTACCATGAGGCATTCTCTGGAGCCCCCATGCGGCTGGTCTGTCTTGCCCTCGTCCCCTGTGCCCTGCTGGCCCAGACGCCGAAGCCCTTCGCCCTGGCGGTTCACGGCGGCGCCGGCACGATCCTCAAGGAACGCCTCTCGCCCGAGCAGGACAAGGCGTCCCGGGCAGGTCTAGAAGTCGCCATGCAGGCCGGCTACACCGTCCTGGCCAAGGGTGGATCAGCCCTGGATGCGGCGGAGGCGGCGGTGCGCTCCCTGGAGGACAACCCCCTATTCAACGCCGGCAAGGGGGCCGTGATGACCTCGGAGGGACGGCACGAGCTGGATGCCTCCATCATGGATGGCCGCACGAAGGCCGCCGGGGCCGTGGCTGGACTTCAGCACGTGAAGAACCCCATCGGCCTCGCCCGTCTGGTGATGGAGAAGAGTCCCCACGTGATGCTGATGGGCGAAGGTGCCGAGGCCTTCGGCAAGCTGCATGGCGTGACCTTCGTTCCGAACGAATACTTCCGAACCGAGGACCGCTGGAAGGCCTACCTGAAGGCCAAGGAGAAGGACAAGCCCACGGAACCGCGCGGCACCGTCGGCGCCGTGGCCCTCGATCAGAGCGGCAACCTGGCGGCGGCCACTTCCACCGGCGGCATGATGCTGAAACGCTGGGGCCGGGTGGGGGATTCTCCGGTGATCGGCGCGGGCACCTGGGCCGATAACGCCACCTGCGCCGTCTCCTGCACGGGCTGGGGCGAGTTTTTCATCCGCAGCGCCGTGGCCCACGACATCGCCGCGCAGATGGAATACGCCAAGACACCGCTCTTCAAGGCCGCGGAACGCACCCTCGCGAAGGTCAAGCAGCTCGGTGGCGATGGCGGTCTCATCGCCCTGGACGCCAAGGGCAACGTCACCCTGCCCTTCAATACCAAGGGGATGTTCCGGGGCTTCAAGAAGAGCGACGGCACTCAAGCAGTGAAGCTCTACGAAGGGGAGTAGGCCTCTTCGGCGGACGGTACACTCTGAGCCATGCCCATCCTCGAGCCCACCATCTCCGACGACAGCCTGCGCGCGACCTGGGCGGAGGTGGATCTCACCCAGCTGAAGGCAAACCTCGCGGCCATCCGGGCGCGGGTGGCTCCGGCGAAAGTGATGCTGGTGGTGAAGGCGAACGCCTACGGCCATGGACTGGTGGAGGTCACCCGAGCCCTGGCGCATCTGGCGGACTGTGTGGGGGTGGCGATGCTGGAGGAGGGCATCCTCCTGCGCAACCTCGGCATCGCCGCGCCGATCCTCGTCCTGGGCGGCATCTGGGGAGATCAGATCCCCCAGTTCATCGAGCACGACCTCATGCTCTCCGCCTCGAGCGTGGGCCGCCTGGAACAGATCGATGAGACCGCGCGGCAACTGGGACGCCGCGCGAAGGTGCACCTCAAGATCGACACCGGCATGGAGCGTGTGGGTATCCACTGGTACAGCGCCGAGGCCCTGCTGGAAGCCAGCCTGCGCTGCACGCACGTGGATGTCGAAGGCATCTACAGCCATTTCGCCAATGCCGATGCCGCCGACCTCAGCCATGCACACCTGCAGCTGGAGCGATTCCAGGAGGTGCTGCGCTTCTACGAGCGGCGCGGCCTTCCGGCCCCCATGCGCCACATGGCCAACAGTGCCGCGGTACTGCAGTTGCCGGAAGCCACCTTCGACTTGGTGCGCCCCGGCATCCTCCTGTACGGCGTCTATCCATCGCCCCACGTAACCCATACCGTCGCCGTTCAGCCCGCCCTGGCCTGGAAGAGCCGGGTCGTGTATTTCAAGGTCGTGAAGGCGGGGCACCCCGTGAGCTACGGCTCCACCTGGACGCCAAGCCGCGACACTCGAGTCGTGACCGTGCCTGTGGGCTACGGCGATGGTTACTTCCGCGCCATGTCGAACCACGCACAGGTGCTGATCGGGAACGAGCGGCTGCCGCAGGTCGGTACCATCTGCATGGACCAACTGATGGTGGACCTCGGCACCGCCAGCGCCCACAACGGCGACGAGGTGATCCTCATCGGCGGCGCGGGGGACACCCGGATCACTGTGGAAGAGCTCGCGGCCTGGGCGAACACCATTCCCTACGAAGTGCTCACTGCCATCAATACCCGAGTGCCGCGGGTCCACCGCTGAGGCAAACCGGGAGGAGGTACTCCACCACGAGAACCTTCCAGACCCCGCCCCTTCGAATGCATGTCCGAACGAAGTGGGCGGATCGCATAACGCGATCCGCCCACTTCACATCCGTCTGATAACGATCAGAGCCCGAGCTTCGCCCGGATCTGGGCCTCGACCTCGTCCGCCAGCTCGGGGTTATCGAGGAAGAGCTTCTTCACGTTCTCGGCGCCCTGACCCAGGCGGCTCTCCTTGTAGCTGTACCAGGAGCCGCTCTTCTGGATGATCTCCAGCTGGGTGCCGAGTTCCACCAGCTCGCTGGTGCGGCTGATGCCCTCGCCATACATGATGTCGAAGGTGGCGACCTTGAGGGGCGGCGCGACCTTGTTCTTCACCACCTTGGCCTTGGTCTTCTTGCCGACGACGCTGCTGTCCTCGTCCTTTGCGGCCACC
>CAYQAS010000005.1:58877-75016 GCA_964415525.1 uncultured Solibacteraceae bacterium | reverse complement strand
AACCCCCGACCCTCGGTTTACGAAACCGATGCTCTGCCCCTGAGCTACGCTGGCGGGAACAGTGAGTATGCCCGGGAAGGCGCACGGGTGCAAGGTCTGAGTGCGGGGCAGGGGGAACCTGTCCCGCAGCTCTGGAGCTACTTGCCGAAGCCTTCGGGCAGGGTGATGCCGAGGTTCTTCAGGAGGAACCCGAAGACATCGGAGGTCTCGGCGATGCGCTTGCCGGTGGGCTTGCCGGCGCCGTGGCCCGCGTCGGTCTCGATGCGGGTAAGGATCGGGGCGCTTCCGGCCTGGGCGGCCTGAAGGGTGGCGGTGAATTTGTGGCTGTGGGCGGGGACCACGCGGTCATCGTGGTCGCCAGTGGTCACCAGCGTGGCGGGGTACTTCGTGCTGGGTTTGATGGTGTGCAGCGGGCTGTATTTGATGAGGTTCTCGAAGCCCGCCTTGTCCTCGGAGCACATGTAGTCGCTCTGCCAGGCCCAGCCGATGGTGAACTTGTGGTAGCGGAGCATGTCCAGCACGCCCACCGCGGGCAGGGCCGCACCGAAGAGGTCCGGGCGCTGGGTTAGGCAGGCGCCCACCAGCAGACCGCCGTTGGAGCCGCCGGAGATGGCGAGCTTGGGCGTGGCGGTGAACTTCTGGGCGATCAGGTATTCGCCCGCGGCGATGAAGTCGTCGAAGACGTTCTGCTTCGTCTCGCGCTTGCCCTGCTCCCACCAGGTCTTGCCGTATTCGTTGCCGCCGCGGATGCAGGCCATGGCGTAGACGCCCCCCATCTCCATCCACACCTGGGTCGCGGGGCTGTAGCCGGGGCTCATGGCGCTGTTGAAGCCGCCGTACCCGTAGAGCAGCGCGGGATTCGTCCCGTCCAGCTTCAGGCCCTTCTTGTGGGCGAGGAAGAGGGGCACCTTGGTGCCGTCCTTGCTGGTGTAGAAGACCTGCTTCACCTCGAAGGCATCCGGCTGGATGTCCACCTTGGGCTGGCGGAAGACGCTCTCCTTGCCGTTTTTAAGGTCGTAGCGGTAGATGGTGGGGGGCTGGTTGAAGGAGTTGAAGGTGAAGTAGACCTCTCGCTCGCTGCGCTTGCCCGTGAAGCTGCTCTGGTTGCCGATGGCGTCGCGCTTGAGTTCCCGCTTGAGGGCGCCCTTCTTCAAGTCGTAGAGCTTCACGCGATTCAGGGCGTCGATCTTCCACGTCACCGCCACCATGTCGCCATGCAGGCTGGCGCCAGCGATGACATCGCGGTTCGTGGACTGAGGAATGATCTCGCGCCAGGCAGCGGCCTCAGGCTTCTTCACGTCCACGGCAATCACGCGACCGCGGGGAGCCTGGAAATCGGTCTGAACATAGAACGTGTCGCCGTCGTTGCCGAGCACGACGTACTGGCCGTCGAATCCGTTGAAGAGTGGCTGGATGGTGCTGCCGGGCTGGCTGAGGTCCTGGATGAAGATGCGGTTCTTGCGTTCCGTGCCCTGGGACTGGTTGATGATCAGCCAGCGGCCGTCGTCGCTGACGTCGGCGCCGAAGCCCCAGTCCGGCTGGTCGGGACGGTCGAAGACAAGGCGGTCCTCGGCCTGAGGCGTGCCGAGCTTGTGGAAGTAGACCTTCTGGAACTTGTTGACGCCGGTGAGCGCCGCGCCTGCCTTGGGGGCGTCGTAGCGCTCGTAATAGAAGCCCGTGCCAGCCTTGTCCCAGGCGGCGCCGCTGAACTTGCTCCATTCCAGTTCATCCGCCAGATCCTGGCCCGTGGCCACGTCCCGCACCTTCCACTTCACCCAGTCGCTGCCGGCGTTCGAGAGGGAGTAGGCGAGGTATTTGCCATCCTCGGAGAGGCTGATGCCCGCCAGGGACATGGTGCCCTTCGCGCTGAGGGTGTTGGGATCCAGCAGGACGCGGCCCTTGTCTTCGAGCTTCTCGGTGACATACAGCACCGACTGGCTCTGCAGGCCGGAGTTGTGGCTGTAGACGTAGGACTTCCCGTGCTTGGAGGGAACGCCGAACTTCTCGTAATTCCAGAGCTTCGTCATCCGGTCCTGGATGGCCTTCCGTTCAGGGATGGCATTCAGGTAGGCGAAGGTGGTCTCGTTCTGGGCCTTCACCCAAGCCTTGGTGTCAAGGCTGTTGTCGTCTTCCAGCCAGCGGTAGGGATCGGCGACGTTGACGCCGTGGTAGTGATCCACCACATCGAGCTTGCGGGTGACGGGGGGCTTCGGTGCCTGGGCGGTCAGGGCGACGGCCGCTGCCAGGAAGAAGGTGAAGGCCGGAAGGGTTCGCATCGGAGGCTCCAAACAAGAGCCATCAGCATACCTCGCAAGCTGGGGTTGCATTTCTTGTGCAGCCTTGGACGGATTCTGCCGATGAAAGCAGGGTGTTTACACCATCCCGGCACGAGCTGGGTGGTAGGCTCAGACCGAGCCCTCTCTTCGACAGGAGCCCCCATGGCCGCCTCGAGCAAGAAAGTCTTCGTGCTGGATACGAACGTCCTCCTGCACGACCCGACTGCCGTCTTCCACTTCCAGGAACACGACATCGTGATTCCGATCGTGGTCATCGAAGAGATCGACACCTTCAAGAAGGATCAGACCGAGATCGGTCGCAACGCCCGCCACGTCTCCCGTCAGCTGGACCAGCTCCGGGCCAAGGGCAGCCTCAGCCAGGGCATCACCCTGGACGGCGGCGGTTCCATCAAGGTGGACGTGACCGCCTACCGCAACGAGACCTTCTTCGCCCTGGACAAGCACAAGGCGGACAACCAGATCCTCGCGTGCGCGCAGGAACTGCTGAAGAGCCGCAAAGAGAAGGTGGTCCTGGTCACCAAGGACACCAACCTGCGCATCAAGGCTGATGCCGTCGGGCTGCAGGCGGAGGACTACACCACGGACCGCATCGAGATGGAGGAGCTCTACACAGGCACGCTCTCGCTCAAGGTGGAACCGGAAGCCATCACCCTGATGTTCGAGGAGGGCCTGATTCCGCCTGAGGATCGCCCGCTCTACCCGAACCAGTTCGTGACCCTGGTTGACGCCCACAACGAAAGCCACACGGCGGTGGGTCGCTTCCACGGGGCCGAAGGCCGCATCCGTCCTCTGCGCCGAATGGAGCTGCCGCCCTGGGGCATCAAGGCTCGGAACCGGGAACAGCAGTTCGCTTTGGACCTCCTGCTGGACGACTCGATCCAGATCGTGACGCTGCTCGGCAAGGCGGGGACTGGCAAGACGCTGCTGGCCATCGCCGCAGGCTTGCAGCAGGTGGTGGACGACGAACGCTACAACAAGCTGCTGGTGAGCCGTCCCGTCATGCCCATGGGCCGGGACATCGGCTACCTTCCGGGGGACATCCAGGAGAAGCTGCGCCCCTACATGCAGCCCATTTACGACAACCTCGACTACATCCTCAGTGCCAACCTGGAGATGCGTCGCAGGGCCACCATGACGACGTCGCAGCTTGAAGAGGGCGGATACCTCAACGTCGAACCTCTGACCTACATTCGCGGCCGGTCCATTCCCAATCAGTTCATCATCGTGGACGAGGCTCAGAACCTCACCCCCCACGAGGTGAAGACGATCCTGACCCGCGCGGGCGACGGCACCAAGATCGTGCTGACGGGCGATCCCTACCAGATCGACAACCCCTACGTGGACAGCTCCACCAACGGCCTCAGCTACCTAGCGGAGCACTTCAAGCACCTCGAAGTGGCCGGCCACGTGACCCTGCTGAAGGGCGAACGCTCCACCCTGGCGGAACTGGCGAGCAACCTGCTCTAATCGTCGGGGTTCACCGACGAGGCACGCATGACCGAGAACAACTGGGAAAGCGAAGGAACGCCTGCGGCGCGCAAAGGCCTGCCCACCTGGGCGAAGGTACTGCTGGGCTGTCTCGGCGGCTGCCTGCTCGTGGCAGTCATCCTGGTGGTCTCCTGCGTCGGCATCTTCCGCCAGGTGAGCAAGGATCCAGAGGGGTTCGAGAAGCGCGTCGAGGGATGGGTCAAGAGCTACGCGTCTGAGCACTGGAAGCGTTTTCGGGATGCTGCAGAAGCGTTGCGGTCGCCGGAGGCGGCTCGAGATCTCTATGGCCGAAGCCCGGATCTGAAGGACACTTACCCGACCGAGGCGGATTTCCTGAAGGCGGTCGAGGGCTGGCGTCCGCTGTTGGAGCCGGTGCCTGCAGACATGCCGATGAAGCACGGCGATGTGCAGTTCTCCCAGCAGGGCAGGGGCAGCTATGTCATCGGCTACCGGAACAGCAAAGGCACGCGCATCCGCATGACCTTTGAGAAGGAGCAGCTGACCCGGGTCAGTATCCGAGCCGGAGAGCCGACTCCGGTTGTTCCGCCCGTCCCAGAACCTCCCGAACCTCCGAAGGACTGACCCATGGATACCTGGAACACCCCTGCCGAACGTCCCGCCCGCAAGGGCATGCCTACTTGGGGCAAGGTGCTGCTGGGCTGTGGCATCGTGTCTGCCCTCGCCATGGGGGCCTGTGTCGTCGGCAGCGTGTATGTTTACAAGAAGGGCAAGACCGTGATCGCCGAAGCGACCCGTGAGCCCATGCGGGAGCTTTCACTGTTCGTTCAGGAATCCTCACCCGAGGCACTCGGCGCGTTCTATGCGAGTCATCCCGGCCTTGCGAAGCGATACCCGGATGTGAATGCCTTCACCGAGAGCATGAAGGACCTCACGACCCGTGTGGGGCCCATCCCCACTGAAATCACGGACTTCATGACCCTGCTGAAAGAGCGGCGGCTGGAAATGAACGCCCACAAGGAAAATGGGGTCAAAGGCATGACCTTGAAATACCGCAACCCGGGCAAGGAGTCCCTGGTGGGTGTGTGGGAAGGCGGGAAGCTGGTGGACCTGAAGGTCGAGTAGGCGGTGGATGAAGGGCCCCACTTGGGCCACACTGCTTACATGCCTGAAAACAACGTTCCCGCAGCCCTGGATCTCCTCCTCAAGGGCACCGTCACCTGTCACAGCGCTGAGCAGCTGAAGACCCTCCTCGCGTCCGGTCGCCCCCTGCGGGTGAAGGCCGGCTTTGATCCCACCGCCCCGGACTTGCATCTAGGTCACGGGGTGCTGCTGCGCAAAATGGCGCAGTTCCAGAAGCTCGGGCACACCGTGATCTTCCTGATCGGGGATTTCACCGGCATGATCGGCGACCCCACGGGAAAGGAGGCCACCCGGCCTCCCTTGACTCGCGAGCAGATCGTGGCCAATGCGGAAACCTACAAGGCCCAGGTGTTCAAGATCCTGGACCCCGAGAAGACGGAGATCCGCTTCAACAGCGAGTGGCTGGACCCGCTGCATGGCCCGGATTGGATCCGCCTGGCCTCGAAGTTCACCGTGGCCCAGATGCTTGAGCGCAACGATTTCCAGAAGCGCATGGCCGCCAGCGAGCCCATCAGCTTCCACGAGTTGCTCTACCCGCTGGTCCAGGCTTTTGACAGTGTCGCCCTCAAGGCCGACGTGGAGTTGGGCGGCAACGACCAGCTCTTCAACCTCATGCGGGGCCGCGACCTTCAGGCCGCGCTCGAGCAGCCCTCCCAGGTGGTGCTCACGGTGCCGCTGCTGTTGGGGCTCGACGGCGTGGAGAAGATGTCCAAGTCACTCGGCAACTACATCGGTTTCTTCGAGGATGCGGACACCCAGTTCGGCAAGGTGATGAGCACCAGCGACACCCTGATGTGGGATTGGTACCTGCTGCTCACGGACAAGCTGCCCGCCGAGATTGAAGTCCTGAAGCAGGGGCATCCCATGGACGCCAAAAAGGCCCTCGCACAAGAAATCGTGGGCCAGTTCCACGGGGCTGAAGAGGCCGCCGCCGCCCTGGAACGCTGGGTGCGCCGCTTCAGCGAGCGCCGACAGGACGAGAGCACCGCCGAGCAGGTGGAAGTGGCACCCACAGATGGCGAGGAGCCGCTCTACAAGCTCCTGGTGCGGGAAGGTCGCTTCGCCTCGAACAAGGAGGCCCAGCGCAAGCTCACCGAGGGCGCCATCTCCATCAATGGAGAGAAGGTCCGGGATGCTCAGTTCCGTCTCAAACTGAGCCCCGGCGACCAGTTGCTTCTGAAGGTCGGCAAGCTTGGGCTGTTCCAGTGGACTGTGAAGGAAGGTTGACATGACGCTCCGAGCCCTCCAGGACCTCTTCCAACGCCATCGCGACCGAGCGACCGGTCACTGGAAGCTGTCCGGCGAGGGGGGGCGGACGCTTTTCCTTGAATCCGGTGATGTGGTCTTTGCCACCAGTGGACGTGTGCAGGACCGCATCACGTCCTTGCTCGTCGAACGGGGCAAGCTCACCCAGGTCCAGCTCGACTACGCCATGGCCAACCTGAAGCCTGGCCTCAGCGTCGGTCGCAATCTTATCGACATGGGCTACATCACCCAGCGGGACCTGCTGGATGTGGCGCGCCTACAGGTGGAGCGTGTGGTCTACGGCTCACTCGAGGTGCAGGACGAGGCGCCGACTTTCGAGGATCGCGAACTGGATGCCAGTACGGTCCGTCTGCCCCTGGATACGCCGCAACTGCTGCTGAACGGCATTCTGGAGCTGAAGGACCGGGAAGGACTCCTGGAGCTCATCGGTCCGCTGAACCAGGTGGTGGTGCTGGAAGGTCGCAAGCACCTCGCCCTGAACCTGCCCGCGGATCTGGCCAAGCTTCCTCCACACTTCGATGGCACCCGCACCCTGTTGGAACTTGGCCGCGAAGTTTCCGTGGAGACGCTGCGGTTGGGGATCTTCGCCCTCTTCCTTCGCGAGATGGGATGGGCGCGGCTCCACGAGTTGCCGCCCTTGGATCAGCGGGCCTTGGATCTGGCGATCGCGCCAGAGGTTCTGGCCATGAGCCAGCCGTTGCCGGAGCCCTCGGATCCAGAATTGCCCAACCTGTTTGCCGCCATTCGGGATGCGGAACGCCCCACCACGAACCTAGAGCATCTGTCCCAGTCCCTGGATGACCTCCTGGAGACAGCGCCGATGCCGTCCTTTCCCCCGGCGGTGGTCGGGGCAACGGAATCCGAGTTCGAGCCGTTCTTGGACGAGATTCCTGAACCCGTGCTGGAGGAAGGACAGGTGTCGATGCCGACGCCGGCCTTCGAACTTCCGGAATTCACGGACGAACCAGGGGACCGTGAGTCCGAGCCCTCGCTGACCCTTCAGCCCGATTCCTTCCCCATCACCGATGCCTGCTTCGACAGTGCCTCCGCCCAGCTGGATCCACCCAGCGCCGAGCCTCGTCGCTGGCTCCTTCCGGTGCTTCTCGGGGGTGTCGCGGTGATCGCCCTCGGAGCCTTCCTGGTGCTCCGCCACCGGGGATCCACGAAGCAACCGCCCGCGGTCTCGGCGCCCTCCGCTGGGGTGCCCGTCGTGCCTCCTGTGGTGAACCCTGAACCGAAGCCTGCCACCGCTGCGGATCCTTCCGCGCAGGATACGACACCCGCTGTGGAGCCTTCCAAGGAGGCGGCCCCCGCTCTGAAGCCGGAGCCAAAGCCTGAGCCCACCCCGGCCAAGCCTGCACCGGTTGTGAAGCCCGAGTCTGCCAAACCCTCACCTGTCGCGCGTCCCGAGCGCAAGGACCTATCGGGGCTGGAGGCGATCCGTCGTGGGGAGCTCCAGGAGGCGGTGAAGATCGGGGAAGGTCTCGCCAAGGGCGCATCCAAGCAGTGGTGTGTGCGCCTGATGCTGGCCACACAAGTGGAGACGGTCCAGAAGGCCCCCGGACATTTCGAGGAGAAGGCACCTGCACTCTTCTTGTTGCCCTTCCGCTTCCGGGATGGCCGGACCTCCTATCAGGTCATGTTCGGCCCCTTCGCGGACCGGACCAGTGCCGAATCCCACCTTCGGTCTCTGCCGCCCGCCTTCCGGGCAGGGGGCAACCGACCGATTCTCTTCAAGGTTGCCGAGGTTCCGCGAAAACAGTAATTATGTTATTCAGAAATATAGCATCATTGCAATTATTTGCGTACGCGCGTGTGCCATACAAATGACGCTGTTGTGACTCGAGGCGGTTACCGTATTGCTTTTGAGTCAAAGCGTGTATCTTGGAGTGGGGTTCTGCCCCAGATCTTTCCAGGAGCAGCATGGTATTCACCCACCCAAACCCCCAGAATTGGAGCAGGGCATTTACGGTCTGGATCAGTGACATCCAGATCGTGTTTCCCTCCCAGGCGGTGGTTCGGGTGATCCGAGGCGGTTTCCTGAGGCGGGTGCGATCGGTGACTCGTGTCATCGCCGCTGTCAGCTCCGTGGTGTTCTCCCTCCACTGCACGCGGCCTGACATTCCGCTTCCGCCAGGGAAGGTGGTCCGGACGGGCACATCTCGACCGGTCGCCTCCAACTTCCTGATCCTTGCGAAGGCGGTCAAGCCGGATTTCGAAGAAACGGGGCTGGCAAGCTGGTACGGGGATGGGGATGGTTTCGAGGAAATGGAAACCGCCAGTGGCGAACCCCTTCGGCGAGAACTCGCCACCTGCGCTCACCGGACCCTGCCCTTCGGAACCCTTCTTGAAGTGGAGAACCTTGAGAACGGGCGGAGGACTCTGGCTCGCGTGAATGATCGGGGGCCGTTCGTGAGAGGGCGGATTCTGGACATGAGCGTGCGAGCGGCCCGGGACCTTGGCCTTCGAGGTCAGGGCGTGGTGAATGTGCGCCTCCGCTCTGCCATCCCGGAAGGGCTTCCGCTGGCCATGACTCCGATCATCACTGATTCGATGACTCCTGTGGACCTGCCCGAACGGGTGAACGAGACACCGGTCGCCCTGGCGCTGGATGCTTCCCCACGCATTGAAGTGCCGTTGATTCGTTTTGTGGCGGACACCTTCTGGTGGCTCCTTGGGACCTTCCCGTCGGAAAATGGAACTCCCAAGCCTGACGGGAGGATGCATGGACGACCGCCCTTTCTCCATCGCGAAGCATACTGACGACGCTGTTTTCCTGGTGCTGCCAGCGGGCGGTCGTGGACTTCGGATGGGTGGGGAGACGCCCAAGCAGTTCCGGGATTGGGGGGGGCACCCCCTGCTCCGTGCGACCCTCGAGGCTTTCCTGGGGCCCGGCATGCCTCGCTTGGCGGCGGTTGCGCTCTCGGTGCCACTTGACCGGCTGGCCGAAGTTCAGGCCTGGGACCTGGGTGTGCCCCTGCGGGTGGTGGAAGGCGGAACCACGCGGCAGGCTTCAGTCGCGGCAGCTCTTGCTGCGCTGCCGGAAGACTTGGAGCGCCCGGTCATGATTCACGACGCCGTGCGCCCCTTTCCTCCGGCAGGGGCCGTTCTGGAGGCTGTGAGAGCTCTGAATGATTGGGACGGGGCATTGCTCGTAGAGCCCTCCACGGACACCCTCAAGCGAGTGGATGTCAGTGGTTGCGTGATTGCGACGGAACCTCGGGAGCTGATATTCAGGGCGCAGACGCCTCAGGTAGCTCGGCTAGGGGTATGGCGACGCGCCTTTGCTTGGGCCATGGCATCCGGATTCGAAGGCACCGACGACGTCTCGCTGCTGGAGGCGCTGGGCCTGCGTGTGAAGGTGATCCTGTCCACCTCGGCAAACCTCAAGCTCACGACGCCTGAAGACTGGCTTCGCCATTGCCCCTGACCACGGGTGTGGCGGCTTCGACCACAGATCTGCTGCGGGGTGAAGCGCAATAAGTCTTGGGTTATCAATGAAACGAGTCGTGGCATGAGTATTGCTTGTTTTTGGCTGCCATGAACGACCTGCGTGCAAAACACCCCCAGACCCTGCTCCGATCCGTGACCCTGCAGGGGCGAGGCCTGCACTCCAACGTTCCGTGTACCGTCTCCCTGCGGCCAGTGGACTCCCCCACCGGCATCCGGTTCGTCCATTTACCGACGGGAACCGAGATCGCCGCGTCCGCTGACCGCGTGGGGGACCTGAGCCTGGCTACGACCCTCACCTCTCAGGGCATCAAGCTCGGGACCGTCGAACATCTCCTCTCTGCTTTGGCGGGGCTCGAGGTGGAACACGTCCGCATCGAGGTGGATGGCACGGAGCTTCCGATCCTTGATGGCAGTGCTGCCCCCTGGGTGGATGCCATCCTCGAAGCCGGGATCCGGACTCTGTCGGGCAGTCGGCGGTTTATCAAGATCCTGCGCCCAGTGGAAGTGCGTCACGGTGATAAGTGGATCCGCGTGAGCCCCCATGCGGGTTTCCGTATCCGCTACGGAATTGCCTTCGACCATCCCTCCATTGGTCGTCAGGCCCGGGAGTTGACGCTCACCCCTGCGAAATATCGCAAGGAACTGGGTGCTGCCCGTACCTTCTGCATGGAGCGGGACATCGCCACCATGCGCTCCATGGGACTGGCCCTCGGTGGCAGTCTCGACAATGCGGTCGTTTTCGGCGCCGATGGCCCGCTGAACGATGCCTTGCGTTATGAGGACGAAGCGGTTCGCCACAAGATGCTGGATCTCGTTGGGGATCTGGCGCTGCTGGGCGCCCCCCTCATGGGACTCGTGGAAGCCCATGCGGCGGGCCATGCCATGCATGTCGCGTTGGCCAAGGCGATTCTGGCGGATCCCACCGCCTGGACCTGGAGCGAACTCGAGCCTACGCGTCGGCGTCCCTTCTTCGGTCACGGGCTGCAGCCTCAGCCGATTCCCGCCTGACGTGTTCCGCCCAGCAAGCCATGCGCACGATCCTCGCGTCCTGCCCGGGGCCTTGCTTGTGCTAGATATCGATGGCGTCCTGATCGATGCGAACGGCAGCTTCCACGAGGCCGTGGCAAGGACTCTGGCGGACCTTGCGCCGGGGCTTGTCTGGAGCGACGAACACTTCCAGGCATTCAAGCGCCTGGGCGGATTCAACAATGATTTCAGACTCGCTGCCGCGGCCTTGGCGCTTTCAGAAGCCCATATCGGGCAGGGCGACTGGATGCCGGATGCGTCCATGCTGGAGCCGCTGGAGGCGCGCATCCAGGCGCTGGAGCCTCAGGTCCAGGTGAGTGTGCAGGCGCATTACGCCGTTACCAAAGCCTTGGAGCAACGGACCCTCGATCTGGAAACCCTTCGAGATGTTCCAGCGACCCTCGCCATCCTGACTGGACGGCCTCCGGAGGAATTGGATCTGGCATTCGGGGTATTGGGTTTCGAACTCCCAGCCGTCTGCGACAGCGCTCCGGAATACCGGAAACCCGAGCCCAAGGGGCTGCTGGAATTGGCAGAGCGGTATGGCGCGCATTCCATTGTGTTTGTCGGGGATACGCGGGATGACGCCGTATGCCTTCAGCGGGCACGGGAGGCCTGTCCCTCGCGTAGGTGGACCTTTGCTGGGGTCGGACCGGATCGTGCAGGTTTCCTGACGGCGGGAGACCTCGAGGCGGAATCTTTGCCAGCCCTGCTTCCGGTGTTGAAGGGAGTCGCGATCTGGGCCGATGAGCGGTAGGTGATCGTTCTACCGGTTCTGGATCCCTCGTCCTACACTCCGCTCGGGCACGCCCTTGATCGGCTGGGGCTGCCGCATGTGCTCGCGGAACGCCCTCATGATCTTCCCGCTGTCCGGGGCATCCTGCTGACCTCCTGTATCCCCTTCGAGCAGGCGAGTACATGGCTGAGGCGGTCGGGCTGGTGGCGAGAGCTGCCTCAAATGCTCTCGGATGGCATTCCCTTCCTAGCCCTGGACGGGGCCATGCACCTGCTCGCGGAAGGCAGCGAAGAGGCCCCTCGGGAGAGCGGCCTCGGGCTGCTACCGGGCTATGCCCACCGGTTGGGGCCTGGCGTGAAGGTCCCCCATCTGGGCTGGAGCCCTGTGCGGCAATGCCGAGTACTGGGCGCGTTACCCGATCCAGAAGGGCTCTGGTTGCAGTTCCAGCATAGCTACGCCCTGGAATCAGACGCCTCTACCTGCTGGGAGGCCCGCCACGGCAGGCCCTTTGCGGTGCTGTCCGTGCGGGGGAAAGTGATGGGATGCCAGGCCCGCCTGCCGCAGTCCGGGGCCATGGGGCGCCTGGTGTTGCAGCGGCTGCTGCGAGCCCAAGGGATGATTCCGGCGGAATCGCGAGGGTGATTCATGGTGACGAAGCGGCTTATCGGCGGGCTCGATGCAGCTCAGATGCAGGACAGCCTCGAGGCCCAAGCGAATCGCTTGGCCTTTGAAGGTGCGGATGAACTCTGTCTTGTGGGATGCACAGATATTGAGGCGGCCGAGGCCGCGGTGCGACTGCTGGGAAGCCACGTGGATCTGCCTTTGAACGTGTGGCTCGGTTCCTGGGGGCCAGATGCCGGAATTCGTCTGCTCGAAGCAGGTGCCAGCCGACTGGTGGTGGACTTCGAGGCCGAGAATGCTCTGCGCCACTTGCAAGAAACCCTGGGAACCCTTCGCCTGGGGATTCATCTGGGGGCGGACCCGATGGCCTGGTTGGAACGGGCAACCGCCCTGCAGGAAGCTGGTTTTAGGGAGCTCATCGCCACGCATGCGGGATCCATGGATACCGATGTTGCCGAGGCTCTGGCGAGGTTGCCCATCCATGTCGTGATGCGGGCCGACGGGGAAGAACTCCCCTCGCTCGGCGACTGGCTCTTGAGCGGAGGGGACGGCTGGATTCGGGAGCCCGGCTCGACGGTTCCCTTCAGAGCTGTGAAGGATCTGCTGGTGGGTGCCGGGCTCCGCGTACGCACGTGAGCCCGCATCGAAGGACACGGGCTCACATCTGAATTGGGAGAAGGTTTCTAGAAGATCGGATCGCCGGGTTTGCGACGCCAAGCTTCAGGCCGCTTCTTTGGGTCTTCGCCTTGCTTTGGCTTGCCAGCATCCGCCAGCACCTGAAGCAGCGTTCCACCCACCTTGGACACAACCCCGCGGGTCAGATCCGGCTGGGGCGCAGCGGTTGTTTCGGGACGGGGAGTGGTCGGAGCGACGGCAACTGCCGCCTTCTCGGCCTGCTCCCGGAGGCGCCGGTCGTACCAGGCCTTCCGCTTGGGATCGACGGCCTTGATCTTCCGCTCGGGAGAGGCCTTCTTGGCCAGGGCCTTAGGGGTGGGGCGATCCTCGCGGACCATCGAGTGTGGATCTGCTGCCGCCTCCATGATCTTTGCGAGGTCAGCCAGGCTTCCGAAGGTGCGCTTGCTCATGTGGGGTGGAGACTCCTGTGGGCTACCAGGGCCCGGACCTCCCAGCATAGCCGCGGTATCACCGCACACCAAGCCGAAACGCCGCGTGGGAAAAGGATCAGGCGGGTTCCTGGGCGTGCCGGTGCTTCATCAGCACGAGTGCGGTACCCGTTTCCGTGGTGAACATCTCCACGGAATCCATGACTTGTTTCATGAAATAGACGCCACGACCGCAGGGCTTAAGCAGGTTTTCCGGAAGGTTCGGATTGGGGATCTTGTCCAGATCCACACCCTTGCCTTCGTCCTCGATGCGGATCTCGATGCGCTGGTGGCTGGGGGTGAAGGTCACCTTGACCAGCTTCTTCTTGTCCAGCTTGTTCCCATGGCGCATTGCATTGGCGATGCCTTCCTGGATCGCCAGCCACATCCGCTCGCCATCCTCGTGGCTGAAGCTCATGTGCTTCAACAGTTCGGATCCGACAACCTGGATCAGGTCGATGAACCGAAGATCCGTGTTGCAGGTGAGAGTCACGGGAAGCAGGGGAGCCGCCATAGGTCAAATACCCAAAGAAGAACCAACGGATCAAGGTACTGAAAAGACGCCCATTGGTGCCAGCCTTTTTACCGGCATCCCAAGGATGGCGGATGATTTGGTGTCGGATGCGGGTCAAGGTATCTTGTTGACTGAAACGGTCGAGTTTCTGGAGTCTCCATGAAGGTGGTGCTGGCGAAGACGGCGGGATTCTGCTGGGGCGTGCGAAGGGCCATGGACGCGGTGCTGGAAGCCAGCGCGCGCGGCGATGGGCATGTGCAGACCCTGGGGCCGCTGATCCACAATCCCCAGGCGCTGGAGTTGATCGGCAAGCGGGGGGTCTCCGCCGCGGAGAACCCGGCAGCCGTGCGGGACGGCACCGTGGTCATCCGTGCCCACGGCATTCCCATTCAGGACCTGCGGGGGCTGAAGGAGCGCGCCAAGCAAGGCAAGCTCGAGATCGTGAACGCGACCTGTCCCGAAGTGGCCAAGGTCCATAGCCGAATCAAGCGTTGGAGTCCCAAGGGTTACTTCACCGTCATTCTCGGCTTGAACGGTCATGCGGAGAGCGTGGCGCACCGCAGCTTTGCGGAACATGGCTCTGTCATCGTGGCAAATCTGGAGGAGGCGAAAGCCCTTACGGATGAGCAGCTAAAAAAGGTGCTGGTGGTAGCCCAGACCACCTTCACGCTGGAGGACTTCGACACCATCAGCGATTACATCCGCACCCGCAGCGAGGACTGCATCATCGAGAACACCATCTGCGCCGACACCTGGACGCGGCAGGGCGAGGCGGAGCGGATCACCGCTGCGGTGGATGCCGTCGTGGTGGTCGGTGGTCGCAACAGTGCCAACACGCGCCACCTGGTCGAACTGGCGGAACGGCGCGGCAGACCGGTGCAGTACATCGAGACCGCCGCAGAACTGGACATGACGAAATTTCGGGGCGACGAGACCCTGGGTGTCCTGGCGGGCGCGAGCACCCCGACTTGGCTGGTGGAAGAGGTCGTGGATGTGCTTGAGCAACACGGCAAGGGACCCGGAGTGGCGGGGCGCGTCTACCGCGAAGTGCTGGGAACGCCGCTGCTGCTGGCCCTGGGCGCGGGTGCCACCTCGTTTGGCATCCTGCACTGGCTGGGGCTCTCCTTCCGCGTCCTGCCGGCCCTCGCTGCCATCGGTTATGTCCTGGCGATGTATCTCCTGGCGCCCTATCTGAATCCTGCCTCTGTTTCCGTCAAGGGACCCGCGGAGGCCCGTTTCCTGTCGCGGCATCGTCCATTCCTTCTCGCCATCGGCACCGCGAGCCTTGCTCTGGCACTAAGCGTTTCGGCGATGCTCGGGCTCTGGGCCTTCGTGACCATGGCGGGTGCTTCCGTGGCGGGGTTGCTCTACTCTCGCAAGATGGTCTTTGGCTCCGTGAGCTTCTCCTTCCAGAGCATTCCCGGCTCGAAGGAACTGCTCGTGGCCGTTGCGCTGGCCCTGGTGCTCGTGGTGCTCCCGGTGCTGGATGCGGGGCACTCCTGGGACCTGCGTGCCTGGGCTGCAGTGGTCTTTACCGCGGCCCTGGCCTTCGCCCGCACCACGATTCACAACCTGCGGGATATGCAGAACGACCGCATCCTGGGCCTGGAAACGCTCCCGATTCTCATCGGCCGCCGGGCCGCCAAGGGCGTGATGATGGCCTTCCTCGGGGTCGCGGCGTTCCTGGTGCTGGCGAGTGGATTACAGGCATTTGCGCTGCGCGAGATGCTGGCTGCGGTCGTCCTGCTGCTGGCCGCCGCCTATCCGCCCCTCCACTGGTGGCTCTATCACGAGCGCTTCAGTGTCGGGCACAGCCGCTTCCAGCCCCCCTTGGAGCTGTCCTTCTTCATCGCCGGGTTGGTGGCGCTGATCTAGATCCGCTTCAGCACTTCCGCCACACAGCGCTCGATGCCCACGAAGACATCCGCGAGACGGGCGTCGTCGAACATGTAGGCCGGGGACGTCACGAGCTTGAGGGATTCGTCGATCACCACCTCCCGGGCGCTGGGGGTGGAGATGTGCTGTTGGCCGAGGGTCTTCATGGCGCCCGCCACGCCTTCGCTGTTGCCGAGGGTGAGTCTCGCGGAAAGCCCCGCGGACTTGAGGACGAGGGCGACCAGGGCGGGGGCGATGCAGATGGCGCCCACGGGTTTCCTGGCGTCGAAGAAAGCGCGGACGAAGGCTGCCACATCGGGTCGTACCTCGCCGTCAGGGCCCTTGAATGCGAAAGTGCAGAGGTTCTTCGCCACGCCGAAGCCCCCGGGCACGATCAGGGCGTCGAAGGTCGTGGGATCGGCCTGAGCCAAGTCGCCGCACTGCTTCACCCGTGCGATACGGGCGGCCTCTTCTCGAATGTTGCGGCTGACGCCAGCGACTTCCTTCCCCGTGACATGGTTGATGACATCGTGCTGGGGGGCATCCGGCGCGAGGCATTCGAAGGTGGCGCCGTGTTGGTCCAGAGCCAGCAGTGTGAGCACCGCCTCGCGGATCTCCGCGCCATCGACATGGCCACTGCCGGCCAGGATCACTGCCAC
>CAYQAS010000005.1:56607-58777 GCA_964415525.1 uncultured Solibacteraceae bacterium | reverse complement strand
GAACCTGGGAGGTCTGGGGATGGACGGCATGAACTGGCGCGAGGGACTGGACGCGGGGGATCTCTCGGCGCGCTTCCTGGCGCATCACTGCCTCGATCGCATGGCGGCGCGGGATGGAAGCCTGAATGCCATCGTCCACCGTCAAGTGGACCTGACCCTGGCGGCGGCGGACGCGGCGGATGCGCGCCTCCGAAATGGTGAACGCACGCCCATGCTGGGACTCCCGGTGGTGCTCAAGGACAATCTCGCATGGAAGGGCACGCCGGTGTCCAACGGGAGCCGAATCACGCGAGGCTATGTCTCGCCCTTCGATGCCACCGTGGTCGCACGCCTCTTGGCGGCGGGGGCCGTGCCTGTGGCCAAGGCCAACATGGACGAGTTCGCCATGGGCTCCAGCGGCGAGCACAGCGCCTTCGGTCCCGCACGCAATCCGTGGGACATCACGCGGGTGCCCGGCGGCTCTAGCAGCGGCTCTGCCGTGTCCGTGGCGGCCGGTTACGCGCCCTTCGCCCTGGGATCCGACACCGGGGGCAGCGTGCGCCTGCCGGCCTCCTTCTGCGGCATCACGGGCTTCCGGCCGACCTACGGCGTCCTGAGTCGGTTCGGTGTCACCGCCATGGCCTCCAGCCTGGATCAGGTCGGTCCCATCGCCTGGAGCGCGGCGGGTGTGGCAGCGGGGCTTTCCGTCATGGCGGGGCTCGATCCCCAGGACGCCACCAGTTGTGATTTGCCTGGCGTCGAGCGACTGGGGGACCTTCAGCCTGCCTCCTTGCGTGGGCTGCGCATCGGCCTCCCGAAGGAATATTTCGCGGAAGGCCTCTCCGCAGGCGTGCGTGAGGTGCTCGATCAGGCGCTGCGGGCGCTTGAAGGGCAGGGGGCGGAGCTGGTGGAAGTTTCGTTGCCCCACACGCGGTACGCGATCGACGTCTACTACCTCCTCAACACGGCGGAGGTGAGCAGCAACCTCAGCCGCTTCGATGGCATGCGCTTCGGTGCGCGCAAGGACGGGGACGGGCTCCACGGCACCATCAGCGAGACCCGGGAGCAGGGCTTCGGCGTGGAGGCCAAGCGCCGCATCCTATTGGGCGCCTTCGGGCTCTCCAGGGGCTACTACGACGCCTTCTATGATCGGGCGCAGCGCGCGCGCGCCCTCATCGCCCAGGATTTCGCGCGGGCCTTCGAGACCGTGGACATCCTGGCAACGCCGGTGGCGCCAGATGTGGCCTTCCCCCTTGGCGCGAAGCTGGAAGATCCCCTGGCGATGTACCTCGCGGACATCTACACGGTCACGGCGGCCCTGGCGGCCCTGCCGGCGATCTCCGTGCCAGCAGGTTTCGCAGACCACCTGCCCGTGGGACTCCAGCTCATGGGCAGGCCGTTGGAGGATGTGCGACTGCTGGAGGTTGCTCATGCCTTCCAGCAGGTCACGGACCACCACTTGCAGGCACCACATTTCTAGCGCGCTCCCGAGGTGTGGGGCCACGCGGAGGTGTCATGTCCTTTGACGTCGTCATGCCCCAGATGGGCGAATCCATTGCGGAAGCCACGGTGCTCAAGTGGCTCCGGGCCGTGGGAGAGAGCATCGGCAAGGACGAGACCCTGTTCGAGATCTCCACGGACAAGGTGGATGCGGAGATTCCCGCGCCCATCGCCGGTGTCCTGCTGGAAATCCTCGTGCCGGAGAACCAGACCGTGCCGGTCGGCAGCATCGTGGCCCGCATTGGGGACGCGAACGAGAAGCCCGCGGGTGCGCCTGTCCCCGCTGCCGCGTCCGTCGAGGCGGATCAGGCCCCCGTTTCAGCAGCGCCTGCTGCGGCAGCGCCTGCCGCGGATGATGACTCCCTCGAATCGCGGCTCAAGTCCAAGTCGAGTCCCCTGGTGCGTCGTATGGCGGAGGCTCATGCCGTGGATCTCCGCACCGTGCCTGGTTCGGGCATTCACGGGCGCGTGACCAAGGCGGACATGGAGACCTATCTGGCGGCTCCCAAGCCAGCCGCTGCAGTCCCAGCTCCAGTCGCTGCGGTCGCGCCTTCCAAGCCTGTCCCACTGCCGCCGGCTGCCGTGCCTGTCAGCCTGCCCGGCGAGCGGGTCACCATCGAGCCCCTGAGCCCCATGCCCAAGCTCATCCCGGACAACATGATCCCGCCGCAACACAACAGTGCCCCCACCC
>CAYQAS010000005.1:0-56597 GCA_964415525.1 uncultured Solibacteraceae bacterium | reverse complement strand
GGACGATGACTCGCTGGAATCGCGCCTTAAATCCAAGTCAAGCCCCTTGGTCCGTCGCATGGCAGAGGCCCATGGGGTGGATCTGCGCACCGTGTCGGGCTCCGGCATGCATGGGCGCGTGACCAAGACGGATATGGAGGCGTATCTCGCGGCACCGGCACCTTCCAAGCCTGTGTTGCCTCATGTGGCCTCTGCACCGGTGCTTGCCAAACCCGTTTCCCTTCCGCCGCCCTCTGTGCCCGCAAGCCTGCCAGGGAAGCGCGTCACGGTCGAGCCCATGAGCCGCATGCGCAAGCTCATCTCGGAAAACATGATCGCGTCGAAGCGCACGAGTGCGCACACCTACACGGTGTTCGAGATCGACATGACGAACGTGGCGAAGCTGCGTGCAAAGCACCGTGCGGCTTTCGAAACGGCTTACAGCACCAAGCTGAGCTTCATGCCCTTCGTGATGGCGGCGGTGACCAAGGCCCTGCGGGCCTTCCCGGTGGTGAACGCCTCCATCGACGGCGACAACATCGTCACCAAGCTGGATGTGAACCTCGGGGTGGCCGTGTCACTGGACTGGGGTCTCATCGTTCCCGTCATCAAGAACGCCGATCAGCTCAACCTGGGGGGCCTCGCCCGTGCTCTGAACGGTCTCGCTGCCCGCGCTCGCGCCAAGCAGCTGAAGCCCGAGGAGATCCAGGGTGGCACCTTCACCCTGACCAATCCCGGCAGCTTCGGCGACCTGTTCGGCATGCCCGTCATCAACCAGCCCCAGGTGGCCATCCAGGCCATGGGCGCCATCACCAAGCGCCCCGTGGTGCTGACGGATGTTGACGGCAACGACAGCATCGCCATCCGCTCCATCATGTTCAGCACCCTGAGCTTCGACCACCGCCTCATCGACGGCGCCACCGCCGATCTCTTCATGGCGATGATCAAAAAGGAACTGGAGACGTCGGACTTCGGACTGGCGTGACGGTAAACTCTGAATTTCTGGCTCGCTGGTCGTGAAGGCCTTGTGTATCCCGCAGGGATACCAAGAAAAAGGAACTGGAGACGTCGGACTTCGGACTGGCGTGATTCAGAATCACTTTCTGAGCAACGGGGAGCCGCACAGGCTCCCCGTTTCGCGTTATTCTGGATCCGCGCCCGCATGGCGAAATGGCAGACGCGGCAGACTCAAAATCTGCTCACTTCACGGTGGTGGGGGTTCAAGTCCCTCTGCGGGCACCAGTGATAAAGCCCTGAAACAGCAATGTTTCGGGGCTTTCTTCTTGTTGCGAACTGCCCGGTGGGAATGAGCGGGCTTGTTTGGACGTCGCCACACGATCGCCACATTTGATCGGCGTTTCGGTCGTCATTGCTGGCGCTTGGATCACGTCGTTCTCGCAGGCCGAGGAATCAGGCCACAAGTGACAGTGCCCGTCCTCATGGGTCTCGTGACCTGCGAGACAGAATGTGCAGTTCCTTCCACCAGCATGAGGCCGTCAAAATGGAGCGGTACGTCCCACTGGCCCCCTCGTGAAGACAGGCCCTAGGGTTTCCCAGATTCAGGACTGGTCGTGGGAGGTTGTGCAACAAGCTCTAAACCCGACTCAACCGCAGTCGGGAGCAGGTGGCTATCGGCTTGTCTCGCGGTCAGCCATCAGCAGCTCTTTCAAGACCTGCGCTTGCAGGGGCTTCGACAGAAACACCTGCGCACCCAGCGCTTTGCAGGCCTCTCGATCCTGCGGGCTCTCGGAGGAGGTCAGGGCGATGACACGGATGCTCTCGAGGTGCGTGGCATCCCGGATGCGTGCGAGCACTTCCAGTCCATCCATGCCTGGAAGGCGCAAATCGAGCAGGAGCAGCTCTGGAAGGTGCCCCTCTCGGGCGTTCCTTTCCAGCAGAGAGAGGGCCGCGGGTCCTGTGTGCGCGACTTCGACGTCGGCGTCTAAGGCCTTGTGGATGGCGCGTAGCGCCAGGAATTCGTCGTCGGGGTTGTCTTCCACCAGGAGGATCAAGGGGCGTGCCATGTCAAACCTCGGGAAGGGTGAAGAAAAAGGTCGAACCGGCACCAGGAGTGGATTCGGCCCACAGCCGTCCACCATGGCGTTCGATCACCTTGCGGGCCATGGCCAGCCCCAATCCAGCGCCCTCAAATTCACTGACGGCATGCATCCGACAGAAAGGTGTGAAGAGGTTCCCCGCGTGGGCGGAATCGAATCCGACCCCACGGTCCCTCACGAAATGCACGGGCTGATCGTTGGCCACGATCCGGCCAACTTCGAGCAGGCTCGGGTTTTCGGTCGCATGAAACTTGAGCGCGTTGTCGAGCAGCTGCCCCAAGGCAAGTCGGAGCATCGTGGCATCGGCTCGAACCGGCAGTGGCCCAGCCACCTGCACCTGATCTGGTCTCCGACGGCCCTTGGTTTCCTCCACCGCAAGCCATGTCTCCACCAGCTCGACGAGGTCGATAGGCTCAGGATGCAGCTCATCCAGGGAGAGCCGGGTGAGGGTCAGCAGCCCATCGATCACGGTTCGAGTGTCCTGGCTTGAGGCGGCGAGCCTTGTGGCCAGGGCATCGAGTTGGGGCCAGGTCTGCTCCTGGATGCACTCCCGGATGACCTCGCTGTACCCCTGCAGCCGCGCCAAGGGGGCTCTCAGTTCGTGGGAGATCATGTAGCAGAATGCCTCCAGGTCATCGTTGGCCTCTTGGAGCGCCGCCGTGCGCTGCCGCACCCGGGATTCCAGCTCCTGATTCAACCGGGTCAGGGCATCCTGGGCCCGGGCCCCCGCGAGGGCCAGTCCGAAGACGCTGCTCAGGGGAATGGCCAGGTTTAAATACCGGCGCGCGTGTTCGGGATGGACGAAGGCTCGGAGGTGCAGGACGCCCATGGTTTCGCCTTGGGAGTGGATGCGCAGGCTGAAGCCGTCCTGTTCTGGGGTCCAGCAGTAGGCGCCCCGGACTTCACGCAGATCCTCCTCAAGCGCGGCCCGTTCTTCGAGGGAGAGGTCCGGCCCGTTCAGGGCTCCGAACCCTTCGGCGGAATGCGGGAGAAAGGCCCATACCCGAGGCGCAAAGAGGGTTTCACAGACCTCGCGCAGGCGCTCTACCGTTTCCCGCTCCGTCAGCACCTTCTGGAACCCGCTCACCAGCTCCAGGGCCGCTCCATAGGCTGCCAGTTGCTGCAGAAGGTCTCGGGCCTCGCCCCGGACTTCCTCTCGTTCCTCCTGGTGAACCTGGGCTGAGATCCGCGTGGTGAGAAACAGGCGCAGATGATCCAGTCCCACGGGAATGGTTTCCGCAGGGAGGCCAACCGCATCGGCCATCGCCTGGAGGTCCCGAGCGGCTCCGGGATGCACGCCTGTGTCCAGCAGCAGCAGACTTCGGGCGGATTCGCCGAAGAAGTCCCGAGCCGTGGTCGGCGTGAATCCCCAGGCCTTCATCCTGGCATCCCAGGTGGCGAGCCAGCCGCTGCTCAGGAGATACGCCCCGGTGCGCATCTTGGCCTTGCAGAGGGAGTCCCCTGCCAGCATGGCGTGGCAGGTGCTCAGGCAGTGGAGCCGCCAGTGGGGTGGAAGGGCGGCTGGATCGAGGCCGCCCAGCAGGCAGGCACCTCCCAGAACATGCACCGGAGCCTCAGGCCCCAGGTTCTCCGGCAGGATCCGAAGGAGTTCTTCGATTCGGATCGATGGCATGCCGCAGCGCGAAGGAAAGACGCCCAGGACGACATCATCCAGTCCCTCCAGGGCCAGCGCCTGCGCCACTTCTACTTGGAAGCTGGCGCAGGTGAGCACGGCGCAGCGCTTCACGGATCCATCCAAGCGAAGGGCGCTCTTCCCCAGGTGTGGACGGCTTCGGAGATGGCCATCAGGACGTCTTCCGGCACCTGGAAGGGGATCTCCCCGTGGGTGTCCGCCAGGATGAATCCGCCGCCCCTGGCGGCCTTTACGAGGGCTTCTTTCACCGCGGCCTCCGCCTCCACAGGCGTCCAGCGGCGCATGGTGATGCCGTTCAGGTTGCCGAGCAGCGTGATCTTTCCCGCTGCGATCCGTTTCAGCTCCGCCAGATCCTCGTCGCAACTCACCCCCGCGATGGCCGTGCCCGTGGCTGGGAGATCCAGCAGGATGGGCTGAGTCCGGCCGGAGGCCAAGTGGGTGGCGGTGGGGCCCTGGATCCTGGCAATCGTCTCCTGAGCGATCTTGAAACCCGTGTCGAGGTAGGTGTCGCGGGCCACGATGGTGGGCGATGAAATCGGGTCGAAGTAGCAGATGGCCGTGGCTCCGGCAGCAAGCTGGGCATTGGCCCAGTCGATGCAAAACGCCTGATTGATGCGCATGAGCTTCCAGAAGCGCTCCGGTTCCTCGTGCATCAGCACCAGGTAGCGCTCGAACCCGAGCTGCATCACCGGTAGGGAGAAGGGCGACATCACCACCCCGATGATCGGGGCCTCACTGCCAACCTCGGCCTTCAGGCCCGAAATGGCCTCCAGCATTTTTCGCAGGCACGTGGCCTCCGAGATCCGTGGCGATTCCAGGCTGTCGATATCCGCGTTGTGCCGCAGAAAGGGCTCGGCGGCATTGGGCGGACCATCCTCCAGGTAGCGCACCTCCCCGCCGAAGGCTTCCACTTCGAGGGCGGCGTAGAAGAAGGGATAGAGGCAGTCGTGACGGTATTTCCGACGCATGCGGAGTTGTCCCTCCACGACATTCCTGGCCGTGGAGAAATAGTCCTGGATGCTGAGGCCGAGCTCCCGGGCGCCGTGCAGGGTGAGCGTGAGGAAGAAGGGCGTGCGGTCTGGCTCCTGGTGGCCCAGGGTGGCGAGAACGCGCTGCAGAGAGGTCAGAGGGGTCATCTCCGGGCCTCCCGGCAGAGGGTGTCCACGATCCGGATGGCTTCGGCGGTGTCCCGGCCCATGGCATCGGCCCCCACCTCTTTCCAGAGCTCAGGATCCAAACGGAACGGCGCGCCCCCCACCACGATCCTGGGGTGAGCGCCTCGCTGTTCCAGGGCGTTCCGAAGGTCCTTCACCCGTAGGGCCGCCGGCAGCATCAAGGTGGATACCAGCAGAATCTCAATGTCCTCCAGGACGCTCCGTTCTGCCAGTTCATCGGGGCTCAGCCCCGAACCCAGATCCAGCACCGAGAAGCCACTCACCTTCAAGGCAGACATCACGAGGCGCTTGCCCAGGACGTGGAAGTCCTCGAGCACGGCCATACCGATCCGCGGAGTTTTACGATGTTCCCCGACGCCTTCGGGGAGGAGTTCCTCCAGCAGCTCCTCACAGATCCGCCCCGCCATGAACACCTGGGCCAGGGCCAGTTCGCCCTGTTCCCAGCGTTTCCCCATGCGCTCCAGCGTGGGTACCACGACCTGCTCGATCAGGTGGATGGCGGATCCACGGGAGGATCGAGCCTCCACCAGCTGCTCTCGGGCGCCCACCCGGTCAAGGCTGAGAAGGGCTTGCTCGAAGGCGGTATCCGGGGGGGGAACCATGCGGGACTCCCTGGTGGTGAGGTGGTATGGAGGCCTTCGGCAGGAACGGAGTCGGGCTTCACTTCGGGGAGACGGCCCACAGGGGACGTCTCGAACGAAAGGCGTTGGCTTCCCTTCAACTACCAGCCGCCAGAGACGGGATCGGTGGGGACCGGTGGTCGATATAGAACGGCGTGGTTTCTCTATTCGCGACCCTTTTTGAGAGGAAAGCGCAGGGTGAATTGAGTGCCCTTTCCCAGCTCACTCTCCACAGCCACCGTGCCGCCGTGCTTATCCATCAAGGCCTGGACCACCGAGAGGCCCTGGCCGGTGCCCTTGCCCACGGGCTTGGTGGTGAAGAAGGGCTCGAAGATGCGCCCGAGGATGGTTGGGGGGATGCCGCAGCCCGAATCCGCGATGGTGAATTCGACCTCGTCGCCCGCCTGGCGGGTGCTGAGACGGATGGTGCCTTTCGGGCCTTGGCCCTGGCCTCCCAGCGCATGGGCGGCGTTGACGAGCAAATTGAGCAGCACCTGATTGAGTTCGCCGGGGTATCCCAGGATGGGGGGAAGGTTCGGGTCAAGGTGCTTTTCCACCTCCGCCACGTATTTCCATTCGTTGGCCGCCACCGTCAGGGTGGTTTCCACCGCCTGGTTGACATCCACCGTGGTGGCCTGCTCGGTGCTGGGGTGGCTGAACACCTTCATGGCCTGCACGATCTTGGTGATGCGGCCCAGGCCATCCATCGTCTGCAGGAGCGCGGGCGGCACTTCGTCCAGGAAGTAACCGATCTCTTCTTGCTCGTAACGTTCTCCCAGCGCCTTCAGATCCAGGTCCTCCGAGGCGGCGACCCTCGACTGCAAATCCGCAAGCACCCGGCGTGCGCCCTCCCAGGCCTCTTGCAGGAATCGCACGTTATCGCTGATGAACTGGATGGGCGTGTTGATCTCGTGGGCGATGCCCGCGGCCAGTTGCCCCACGGCTTCCATCTTCTGGCCATGGCGGAGCTGTACCTCCAGGCGGGCCTGTTCCCGCGCTGCCTGCCGCCGCTCCGTGATGTCGCGGCAGAGCAGAAGTAGCACCTCCTGACCCTCGAACTCCTGGTCCACGGCTGTGGCGCGGCCTTCCAGCGGGAGCCAGTCACCGTTGTCCTTCCGAAGGCGGAATTCCACGAAAGGTCCCAGTCCGCGCTTCTTCGCCTGGACCAGGGTGGCCTCAAAGCTGGCGAGATCCTCCGGGTGCACCCGGGACTGGATGGGCTCGCGGGTGAGGTCCGCGGCAGAAACCCCCAGCAGCTTCGTGTACGCGGGGCTGAGGTAGGTGAAGCGCCCCTTCGGATCCAGCATGGCAATGAGGTCCAGGCTGTGGTCCGTGATGCTCTTGAAGAGCGCCTCGCTCTTTCGGAGCCGACGCTCAAGGCGCGTGCGGTCCGAGGTATCCGTGTGATGGATGATTGCCCCCACCTCCGGATGACCTGTGGGATGAAAGGCCATCGTGCCGAAAAAGTGCCGCTCCCCTTCGAGCTCCAGCGGGTAATCCAGGCTGATGCGCGGTACGCGCCCCTCCAACACCCCCAGGAGGCCCATTGCGACCAGACTGATGTCTCCCAAGGGGGATGCCTTGGCGGCCTCGCAAACCTGCCGGTAGTTCATTCCAGGCCCCATCCCTCCGACCAGGGGGTGACCTGGTGGAAAGGCCTGCCAGGCCGCATTTACCTCCAGGATCTGCCCCTCATGGCCCACCAGCGCCACAGCGGCCTTCAGGCTTTCAAGAAGGGGGTGGGTGGCGTCATGGGTGCGTGGCATCAGGGATTCCGGGGCGGCTCGAAGATCACAAATCCCAGTGCCTGGCCCTGGTCGAACGAACTTCGCAGACGTCCGTCACTGAAAAGGGCATGCTCGGTCGGGAGTCACTGGACATCGCTGGCACCTTGGGTTGTACCGCTCCTATCGGCGCTGGAGGCGGTGGGGTGTACTTCCCATTGAGGACGTTGCTGGAGCGCCCGGAGCCCGACCCGAAGCGGAGACCACAACGATGGGTGATCCGTACCGTGGCAGGCCGAAGGGCAGGACCAGGACCTCTCCCGTTCCCAGAACGTGGTGACCCTCGCAGCTTGGACGTTTTCAAGCGGCTACGAAACGTGAATGGCCTCAAGCTCCCATCAAAGCGCCCAGAACTCAGGGGATATTCCCTGTCGCCGAAAGGCCTCATGGGGACTCCGCCATGCCGATCGGTCGCCACGAGACCCGCATCACCTCCAGGCTCACCCGCGCGGGAAAGATGAGACATTCTGGGTCCATCCTGCGGTTGGTTCTGGCATTCGGGGGGGGCTGGATACCCTGGGTCCAGGCCCAGGAGAAGCCTCTGGATGACTTGCTGAACCTCAGCCTGAAGGACCTCGCGAACCTTCAGGTGGTGACGGCCCTGAAGGGCCCCGCCACCGCCAGCTCGGTGCCCGCCACCCTGCGGGTGATCACGGCGGAGGAGATTCGGGAACGGGGCTACACAACGCTGGAGGAAGCGCTTGGGGACCTGCCGGGTTTCCAGTTTCGGAACATTCAGGGCTTTAACAGCTACGTGTTCATGCGGGGGGTGCCCCAGCAGAACAACAAGATCCTGCTGTTGGTGGATGGCATTCAGATCAACGAACTCAACTCCGGTGGCTTCTACGGAGGCGGGCAATTCAACCTCACGAACGTGGCGCGCATCGAGGTGGTCTACGGCCCCGCTTCCGCGCTCTACGGCACCAATGCCGTCAGCGGCATCGTGAACCTCCTCACCCGGGATCCCAGAGACACCACCGGTGGCCGCGCCACATTGAGTGGCGGGTCTTTCCGGACCGGGCAAGCCGATGTGCGCTACGGCCAGTACGATCCGGATTCGACCTTCGGGTTCACGCTCTCGGCCCTGGTCCGTCACACCGGGAAAGCGGATCTCCGGGGGGCGAAAGGCGACTTCAACTGGTCGGGGGCGATGGAGAACGTCGAGCGGGATCGGGCCGTCGACGGGCAGGTTTGCTATGGGGGATTCCGGGGGGGTTGGGTCATTCAGGACAAGGATGCCTCCAGCAGCACCGTTCAGCCCTATCTGCCGGATGCCGGAGGGCCCGTGTACCGGGACCACGGGACCAACTGGCATATCCGCTTCGTGAATACCTGGCTGAACTACGCCTGGAAGGGCACGGAGGCCTGGTCTTTCCAGTCCACCCTCTACGTCCGGGATGCCGCAGTGCAGGACGATTCCGTCTACCTCATCGAGGCTGCAACCGCTGCTTCACCCGGTCGGCAGATGCGCTATCAGCGCCCCGGCCGACTCTGGGGTAACGAAACCCAGGTGGCCTGGACGCCCTGGGAACGATGGCGCCTCTCGGCCGGCCTGGTGCTGGAGCGGGAGCGGCTGGCCCAGGCCTTCTCCATCAGCCGGAGCGCCTCGGAAGACCAGCCAGCCCCCGTGCCAGGCGCCCCCCCCATGCTGACCAACCATCTGACGAGCGCCTATCTCCAGGCCCAGATTCCGGTCCTGGCAACCACGGATCTCTTCCTGGGGCTTCGGCACGATGACAGCAGCTCCGCCCGGCCCGTCACGACCCCGCGCCTGGGGCTGGTGTTCAATCGGGATCCGCTGACGGTCAAGTTGCTCTATGGAGAGGCCTTCCGTGCGCCGAAACCCTGGGACTACACCGATGGTGTGGGCAATCCGAATCTGCAGCCGGAGAAGATGCGATCCCTTGAGTGCACGGGCGGTTGGGCCTTCTCCGACCGGCTCCGCATCGAGCTTTCGCTGTACCAGAACCACCTGGACAACCTGCTTGCACGCACCGGGCCGGAAGGTGCCCAGCAGTGGGTGAACACAGGCTTGTTGAACACGCGGGGAACCGAACTCGCGCTCGTCTGGCAGACCGATTCGCTAAAGGCTTACGCCAACTACACCTATACGGCCTCCCACAACGAAAACGGCGTGCAGGTGCCGGAGATCGCCCGACATGGCGGCAACGCGGGGCTCCACTGGGCGCTTTCCCCTGCGTGGCGACTCCACCTGCGGGGGCAGGTGCTCGGGGCCCGCACCAACCCCAAAGTCATCCCCACCACCGGAAACGACAGGATCGATGCCGCCATGGTGTTTCATGGTGCCTTGAGTTGGCGGCCTGTTCGGGGGTTCGACCTGCAGTTCGTGGCGACCAACCTCGCGGATGAGGTCTACTACCATCCCTCCAACCTGCCGCCGAGCCGCTACCGTCAGGCTCAGCTCAGTGCCCGCCTGCAGCTGGGCTGGACCTTCTGACATGGCTGGCTTCTTCCTGCGGGCCTGCTTTTTCTGTTGTGCGCTCGGGTGCCTGTCTGCGGGGGCGGAGGACTTGGTTGCGAAGGTGGAGGCCACCTACGTCTTCCATCTCACGCAGTTCGTGGAGTGGACCCGGGAGGATCCCGTCGCAGCCGCCGCCCCCCTGCGCATCGGGGTCGTGGGCCGGGATGCCATGGCGGGACTTCTGGAGCAGCTGGCGGCCCGCGGAGGGACGAGGCGCGCCCTCCACGTGGAGCGCGTGCGCGCCGACGCCAAGCAGCTTTCGCGTTTCCACATCCTGATCGTGGGGGACTCCGAACAGGCTCAGGTGTCCGGTCTCCTGAGACAGCTTCAAGGGCAGAGCGTGTTGACCGTGAGCTCCCTTCCGGGATTTGCCCGCCGCGGAGGCGTCATCGGGTTCGTGCTGGTGGAGGGCCGGGTGCGCATGGAAGTGAACCTGCGTGCGGCGCGGGAGGCAGGACTGCGGTTGAGCGGCAAGCTCCTGGAAGTCGCCCGGGTGCTGCCGGAGGGGGGCGAATGAGAATGCGCGGATTCGTCTCGCGGTTGCCGCTCAAGGCCAAGCTGACCCTGATCATCCTGGCCACCTGCCTGATGGCGCTGACCTTGGCTGGCACCGCCCTCGCGCTGCGTGAGCGGGCCACCCTTCGACAGGGCCTGGCCCAGGATCTCTCCACCCTGGGCAAGCTCATCGCCGATCGCAGCACGGCGGCCATTCTCTTCGAGGACCCCCAGATGATCCGGGAGAACCTGGCGGCGCTCCGGGGCAAGTCCAGCGTGACGGGGGGGGCCATCTACAACGGGTCGGGGCAGCTCCTGGCGACCTATGCGGCCTCGGGGGGGGATGCCGCCTCTGGAACGGTGGCACTCGGTCCCCTGGGCACAAGGTTCGAGGGCGATCATGTGACCCATACGGAGCCGATCCTCCAGCGAGGAACCCGCATCGGCACCCTCTGCATCCGGGCCCACCTGCGGGATCTCCGTGCACAAATGCTCCGGTCCTTCCTCATCAGCGGAGCCATCCTCTCGCTGGCAGGACTGGTGGCCCTTGGATTCTCGGCACGCCTGCAGCGGATCGTGCTGTCTCCACTCGCCCACCTTTCGGCCACCGCCCGCCGCATCACCCTTCGCAAGGACTACAGCCTGCGGGCGGTGCGGGAGACCGAAGACGAGCTGGGCGTGCTGGTGGATGCCTTCAACGCCATGCTTCAGCAGATCCAGGAGCGGGACGGGCACCTGCGGGACGTGAATGAACGCCTGGAACAGCTGGTGGCAGAGAAAACTTTCGAATGGCGATCCGCCAGCGAGCAGTTGCAGGCCATCTTCGAGGCGGCCACCTCCGGCATCGTTCTGGTGAAGGACCGCACGATCATCCGGTGCAACCGCCGCATGGATGACCTGTTCGGACATGCGCCCGGGAGCATGGTCGGCCAGAGCACCCGGAGTTGGTACCCCGATGAAGCCACCTACGAAGCTGTGGGGGGAGAGACGGCGGACTGCCTGAGGCGCGGCGTGATGTTCACGCGAGATCAGATGCTGGTCCGGAAGGACGGCAGCACGTTCTGGGGGCGCATGACCGCCCAGGCCGCGGACCGATCGGACCCCTCCCGAGGCATGGTGGGCCTCATCGAGGACATCACGGCGGAGCGGGAACACGCCGAATCCCTGCGGCTGGCCAAGGAGCGGGCGGAGGCGGCGGATCAGATCAAGTCCGCCTTCCTGGCCACCATGTCCCATGAACTGCGCACGCCGCTGAATTCCATCATCGGGTTCACGGGCATTCTCCTTCAGGGGCTGGTGGGTCCCATGAACGACGAACAGAAGAAACAGCTCGGCATGGTCCGTGACAGCTCGCGCCATCTCCTTGACCTCATCAACGACGTGCTGGACATCTCCAAGATCGAGGCGGGTCAGCTGGAAGTGACCCACCAACCATTCGACCTTCGGGAGAGCCTGGAGAAGGCGGTGCGCGGGGTGCACCCTCTGGCCGAACGCAAGGGAATCGCGCTGGAACTGGCGCTGGCACCTGATCTGAACCAGGTGGTGAGCGACCGGCGTCGGGTGGAGCAGGTGGTGCTCAACCTGCTGAGCAACGCCATCAAGTTCACTGAACGGGGTGGTGTCCTGCTTTCCGCCACCGGAAGGGAGGGAACCATCGAAATCCGTGTCCGGGATACAGGGATCGGCATCCGGTCCGAGGACATGGACACGCTGTTCAAGCCCTTCCGCCAGATCGATTCCGGACTGACTCGGAAATACGAGGGCACGGGCCTGGGCCTGTCCATCTCCAAGCGTCTGGTGGAACTGCTCGGTGGGCAGCTCCGGGTGGAAAGCCAACCCGAGGCCGGAAGCACGTTCATCGTTACGTTGCCCGCGCAGGGAGTCCGATCATGAGTGCTCGCATCCTCTACATCGAAGACAACGAACAGAACCTCTACCTCGTCTCCTTCATGCTCCGGGCGGCAGGTCATACGGTCCTCCAGGCCATGAGCGGCCCTGAGGGCATCGCCCTGGCGAGGCAGGAGATGCCGGACCTCATCCTCCTGGACATCCAGCTTCCCGGCATGGACGGGCACGAAATCGCGCGGCATCTCCGGGCGAATCCCGAACTGAAGGCCATCCCGATCGTGGCGGTGACCTCGTACGCCATGGTGGGCGACAAGGAGGCGGCCCTGGCCGCAGGGTGCGATGGCTACATTGAGAAACCCATCAATCCAGAGACGTTCTTGGGACAGGTGGAAGCCCATCTGAACCCGACGGGAGGTCGGCGATGACCACCATCCTGATCGTCGATGACATCGTTCCGAACCGCTACCTGCTCGAGATGCTGTTCAAAGGGCTGGGATACGAGACCCTCTCGGCGGAGCATGGGGCGCAGGCTTGGGAGCTGGTCCAGCAGCATCCCGTGGATCTGGTGGTCTCCGACATCCTCATGCCGGTGATGGACGGCTATGAACTCTGTCGACGCATGAAGACATCGGTGACCCTGCGGCGCATTCCCTTCCTGTTCTATACGGCTACCTACATGGAAGCGAAGGATGAGGCCTTTGCCCTGAGCCTCGGGGCGGAGTATTTCTTGCGCAAGCCCATGGAGCCGGAGGCGCTCGCCCAGATCGTAGGGGAGATGCTTGCTCGGGCCGAAACCAAGCCTCCGGCCGAACCCGAGTGCGACCTGGAGTATCTCGGGAAGCGGAGTGACGTGCTGTCCCGCAAGCTCGATCAAAAGATGAGTCAGCTCGATCGGTTGCTGGAGGAGCGCGAGGAGCTGAACGAGGTGCTTCAGATCACCGAGAAGCGCTATACCCGGCTCTTTCAGGCGATGACGGATGCGTTCGTGGAAACGGACATGGCCGGGCGGATCGTAGGCTTCAATCCGGTCTACCAGCAGATGCTGGGCTATTCCGAAGCCGACCTGCTGAGCAAGACCTACCAGGACATTACGCCCGAGCGCTGGCATGCCTATGAGCAGGAGATCGTGGAGCAGCGCATCATGCTGCAGGGAGCCTCCGAGGTCTACGAAAAGGAATACCGCCGCAAGGATGGCTCCATTTTCCCTGTGGAGCTCCGGACCTTTCTGGTGCGGGATGAAGTAGGACGGCCTCTCGGGATGTGGGCCCTGGTGCGGGATGTCACGGAGCGCAAGGCCCTGCATGCGCAGCGCGATCGCTCCGCCCAGCTCTACGCGACACTGGCATTGGCGAACGAGGCCATCGTGCATGCCGTGGATCGGAATCTGCTCTTTCAGGCCATCACCGAAATCTGCATCCAGCGCGCGCATTTCGATCTGGCCTGGATCGGCTGGATCGACCGGGAGCGCCGCTTTGTGGAGCCGGTGGTGGCATCCGGGGCGGCGGCGGACTACACGAAACAGTTCCGGATCCCCTGTTGGGAGGCCGGGGAACTCCAGGGGCCGATCAGTCGGTGCGTCCAGGAGGCCCGGCCGGTCCTTATCCAGGATTGGGCCTTGGATGAAACGGTGGCGCATTGCAATGGGCGCTCCCTTCACTACGGCCTGCGATCCAGTGCCGACCTGCCTCTGATGCAGCGGGGACAGGTGGTGGGGCTGATCAGCCTCCATGCCAAGGAACCGGGCTTCTTCAGTGACGATCGCGTGCATCTGCTCGTGGAATTGGCCCAAGATCTCTCGTTCGCGCTGGATGTCCTGGAAGATCGCCAGCGCCTGGAACGTCGGGCGAGGCAGCAGGCGGCCATCGCGGAACTGGGGTTGTTGGTGGTACAGGGGGTTGGATCCGAGGCCTTTCAGGCCCAGGCGGCCGCGGTGGTGGCCCGGATCCTGGCGCTTCCGCTCAGCATGGTGCTGCTGCTGGAGCCCGATGGCACCGACTTGAAACTCGTGGCCGGGGTGGGTTGGGGCGAGGGCCTGGTGGGCTCTGCCCGAATCTCGGCCGCGAGTGACACGCAGGCTGGCAGTGCCCTCGCTTCCGCAACTCCCGTGGTGGTCGAAGACCTGGCCACGGAAGTCCGGTTCCAGGGGTGTTCGTTGCTCCGCGAACACGGGGGCCGCAGCGGCATTTCCGTGGTCATCGGCAACCCAAGCAGCCCCTATGGCGTGCTGGGTGCGCATGAAACCCATCTCAAACCGTTCTATCAGGAGGATGTGGCCTTCCTTCAAGGCGTGGCTCACTGGATCGCCGCGGCGTTGGATCTCGAGCGGCGGGAGCGCGGGCGTGCCGCAGCCCTGGCGGAGGCGAACCGCCTACGGAACGCTCTGGATGCCGTGCCGGTGCATGTCTATATGAAGGATCGGGAATCCCGGTACCGGTACGCCAACCAGAGCACCCTGGATCTGTTTGGTTGCACGGCTGAAGCCTTGGTGGGGGCGGAGGATGCCCGGTTCTTCCCCGCTGAAACGGTTCAGCGGCTTCGGGAGGTGGATCTCCAGGTGCTTTCCGGAAGTCCTTCCCGGGAGGAAATCGCGGTGCCCCATGCCGATGGTTCCGCGTCGGTCTATCTGGAGATTAAGACCCCGCTCCCAGGAGAGGTGGCGGGAGATCCCCCTGGCGGACTGTTGGGCATCTCCACGGACATCACCTCCCAGAAGCGGGTGGAGGCGGCCCTGTCCTACAACAACAGCGTGCTCCAGGGCATCCTCGAGAGCTCGGATGCGCCCATCTTTTCCCTGGATGGGGACTACCGGTACACGAGCTTCAATCGGGCTCACGCCGCGGTCATGACGCAGCTGTATGGTGTTCAGATCCATCTTGGGGATCACTTGAGTGCCTGCATGACGGTGCCCGAAGATTGGGCGCAAGCCCGCACCAATTTGAATCGCGCCATGGAGGGCACCTCGTTCCTGGTAGAGGGAACTTTGGGTGTGCAGGGGAATACTCAGCGCACCTATCAGGTTCGTCACCAGCCCGTCCGCAATGACGCCCACGAGGTGGTCGGCGTCGCCGTCTTCGCGTCGGATATCACGGAAGAATCCCTCACGCGGCTGGAGCTCACACATGCGCACGAACTTCTGGGGCAGATGCAGCGGATCGCCAGGGTGGGAGGCTGGGAGGTGGACCTCGGTCGGCAGAAGCTCACGTGGTCCGAGGGGGTCTATCGGATCCACGAACTGGACCCGGACTCCTATGTCCCCGAAGTTGAAAGCTCCATCCAGTTCTATGCCCCGGAATGGCGTTCGGTCATCCAGCAGGCCATGCAATCGGCCATCAGTGAGGGTCGTTCCTTCGATTTGGAAATGGAACTCATCACCGGTCGAGGACGTCGCGTCTGGGTGCGCGCCATCGGCGAGGCAGAATTGTGGGAGGGCAAAGCGGTCAGGGTCTACGGGGCCTTCTTGGACATCGATGCCGAGAAGCGGGCCCTGGATGCCCTGAGGGCAGCAGAACAACTCCTGGAGGCCCAGGAACGACGTCACCGGGCAGTCTTCGAAACCGCAGCGGACGGCATCGTACTGCTGGATAAGGACACCCTGGAGATTCTTGGCGCCAACCCGGCCTTCTGCCAGACCTACGGCTACACCCTGGAAGAACTCCTGACCATGAAGGCCACGGACGTCTCTGCCCAGGCTGCCGAAACCGAGCGGGCCACCCGGGGAAGCACCAGCCATGTGCGTGGACGGCTGCATCGGCGCAAGGACGGGACCGTATTCCCCGTGGATCTCGTGGCGGGCAACTTCGAGGAGGACGGCAGACGCATCAGCGTCGTTTCCTCCCGTGACATCACCGAAGCCATGGCGGCCACGGAGGCCCTCAACCGGTTTGCGGAAGACCTGGATCAGCGGGTCAAGGAACGGACCACCCAGCTAGAAGCCGCAAATTCGGAGTTGCAGGCCTTCAGCTACAGCGTCAGCCATGACCTGCGCGCTCCGCTGCGCTCCATGACAGGCTTCGCCCAGGCCATGCGGGAGGATTGCGGGGATCACCTCGACCCCACGGCAAACGACTACCTGGACCGCATTCTCAGAGCCGGCCAGCGCATGGCCCAGCTCATCGAGGACATGCTGAAACTGAGCCGCCTCTCCCAACAGGATTTCAATGGCTGCGAGGTGGATCTGAGTCACCTGGGGCAGGACATCTGCGAAACCCTTGCGCTGGAACCGCGCGAACACGCAGTGTCCTGGGCCGTTCAGCCGGGCATGCGCTGCTTCGGAGATTTGGATCTGCTGCGCATCGCTCTCGATAACCTTTTGCGGAACGCCTGGAAATTCACTGCCGGGCGATCGGAACAGGAAGTGTATTTCGAACAGGTCGACGAAAATGTCTTTCGAATCCGGGACACAGGGGTCGGATTTCCCGCCGCAAAGGCTGATTGGCTCTTCACGCCGTTCGTGCGCTTGCACACCAACGAAGCGTTTGCGGGCACAGGGCTGGGCCTGGCCATCGTCCGCCGTGTGATGAACCGCCATGGCGGAAAAGCCTGGGCCGAAGGCGAAGAGGGCAAAGGCGCTGCGTTTTATTTCTCCGTGCCGCTTCGCGACACATAGGTCCCATCTTCAGGACAGCACCCTTGTCAGTGCCTGGATGAGTTCCTTGATCTGGATGGGTTTCTGAAGCAGCTCGGTGCAGCCGAGCTGCTCAGCACGCTCCCGATCCACTTGGTCCAGGTTTCCGCTGACCAGGACGCAGGGGAGATCCGGGCGCACGCCTTTGAGCCCCGCCATCAGGTCCAAGCCGCTGCACTCCGGCATCGCGTAATCCAATACCGCAGCATCTGGCATGTTTGGATGATCCCTGAACCAGAGCATGGCCTTGGAGGGGCTACGCACGGACCTAACGGTGTGCCCCAGTTCCCGCAGCGCCCGGCTGGCAACAGAGAGCAGGAGCGCATCATCATCCACCATCAGGAGTGTCAGTGCGGGGCCAGACAGGACAACTTCTGCAGGGAGCATCTGGGCCGTGCGGGCGGCACTCCCCTTCATGAGTGGAAGCAGAATCCTGAAGGTGGTCCCTTGGCCCACCTCGCTTTCGAGCTGGATGCCGCCACCCATTTCGCGCACCAGCCCCAGGACGATGGCCAGCCCCAGCCCGGTCCCCTGCTGCTTGGACTTTGTCGTGACGAAAGGCAGGAAGATCTTGTCCTGGAGGTCGATGGGAATGCCGCACCCCGTGTCCTTGATCTCCAGCACCGCATAGTTGCCGCCGGGGAGCAGATCATCCATCACACAGAAGGTTTCCGGCAGGACCTGTCGGCTGAGTCGGAGACCAATGATGCCTGGGCGGTTCTGCATCGCCTGCAGCGCATTGCTGGTGAGGTTGAGCAGGATCTGCTGGAGCCGCGTGGGGGCGCCGAGGATCACCAGATGCGGCTCTTCGACGTGGGTTTCAAGGGCGTGCTCCGTGGGCACTGCGGCTCGGAGCAGGGCGAGGGTCTCTTCCATGAAAGGGCCCAGGTGAATCGGTTCTGCGGATTCGTGTCCGCCGCGAGAGTAACTGACCAACTGCCGGGTCAGGTTCTTGGCCCGCTCCACCTGCTTGAGGATGGACTGGAACTGCTCGATCTCCCGATTGGCCAGATCCGTCCGACGCAGGCCCATTTCCGCATGCACGAGGATGGGCATCAACAGGTTGTTGAAGTCGTGCGCGACGCCCGCTGTCAGCAATCCCAGGGCCTCCAGCCGCTGACTCTCCTGCAGGCGCGCTTCCATGGTGCGCTGTGCCGTCACATCTCGGTTGGTATATACAAAGTTGGAAATCTTGCCATCTACACCAAAGACCGGACAAATCAACGCCTCGGAGTGCCAGAACTCGCCCCCCTTTTTTCGGTTGATGAACGTTCCGCGCCAAAGTCGCCCAGAGGTGAGGGTGGCCCACATGTTGCTGTAGAAGGCAGGATCCTGCTGGCCGCTTTTGAATACACGGGGGGTCTGGCCGTAAAGCTCCTCCAGACCGTAGCCCGAAATGGTTTCCATGGCTGGATTTGCGTACTGGATTTTGCCTTCGACATCGGTGATGACGAGACCGTCCGGCATCTGGTGCACAGCCATGTGGAGCTTGACCCGTTCCTTTTCCAGGATGTGGTGCTTGCGCCGGATCTCTGCATCCCGGACCTCCCGTTCCAGGGCGGGGGCGAGGCGGGCGAGCTGCCCCTTCACCAGGAAATCGTTGGCTCCGGCACGCATGACGGCCACGGCGAGTTCCTCGCCGACTTTGCCGGATACGACAATGAATGGAATGTCTGGATCGGCTTCTCGCACCCAGGGCAGAAGGTCCAGAGCGTCTGCCCCCGGAAACTGAAAGTCGCAGACGATGGCATCCCAACCGCCCTGTGCAAAGACTGCCTGAAAGGAAGGCATGTCCAGGACGTGGCGCAAGGTGAAGGCAAGGCCCTGCCGCCGAAGGAAGCGTTCCAAAAGTAACGCATCGTCTTCGTTGTCTTCGATCAGCAGAAGCCGCAGTTCCTTCATCACAGATCCTTCGGGGGGCTGGGCAAGCGGTTGTGCCGGATCCAGAAATCCAACATGGCCCCCACTGCGGCATCGTGGGCGCGGAGGTCCAAGGGTTTCTGCACGTATCCAGCGGCTCCCGCCCGCCAGACGGAGGCGATGTCATCCTGCAGCCCTGAGGTGCTGAAGACCACCCGCGGGAGATGGCGATGCTGGTCGAGCTCCCCTAAATGCTTGAGCAGTTCAAGCCCGCTCATGCCGGGCATCCTCAGGTCGAGCACAAGAAGGCTGAAAGCCGCAGGCTCCCTGGATTCGAGAATCGCAAGCGCCTCTTTCCCACTTCCCGCACTGACCAGTTCCACGTCGATGCCCATCCGGTCGACGGCCCTGCGAAAGAGCAGGATGTCGTCGGGGTTGTCATCGACGAGGAGCAGCCGCTGCCGCATGTCAGGCCTCCCAGACCTGGAACGGTTCGCGCAGGCTGCCCACGCGGGCGAAATTTCGGAGGCGCTCCAGGTGGCCAATTCCGAGACGGCTTCCGCCTGGGATGACGAGGAGGCCATCCACCGTCTCCACATCTTCTACCAGGACCATGCCCAGTCGGGCCTGGCGAGCTTGGATGGACACGGGCAGCTTTGGGGCGGCGTCCGCCCGCTGCTGGACCACGGCCTCCAGTGCGTGCAGGACCTCGAAGTCATACCAGGTGGTGCGAAAGGCCATGTCGTGGACGATGGTGAGGGGGTCTTTGCCCTGGCTCAAAGACAGGAAATCGCTGACCACCCGCAGGATCCGACCTCCGAGGGGAATGGTGCCTCCCCGCTTTTCATCCACCGGGAAACCGCTTCCGTTGACGTTCTTCTGCATGTAGTAGACGGCGTCTGCCACTTCCTCGAGACGCGGAATGTGATGGAGCAGCGAGGCCCCGATCTCGGGCAGGCGCGCGGAGAGTTCTCGTTCCTGGGAGTTCAGGAACGACCCACTGCGCATTTTCCCTAGCAGGTCACCCGGCAGGGTCAGGGCGCCGATCTGACTGAGCAGGCCGGCCATGGCAAAGTTCCACGGCGCTGGTGCTCCCATCGCCCGCGCCACGGCCTCCGAAAGGTCTGCAATGGCCTGGGCTCGGCCGAAGGTGTCGGTATCCACCATCCCCACCAGTTCGACCAACATGTTCAGGGCGCCGCGCAGGGTCTTTTCCAGCAGATCCCGCTCGGCGGTGATCAGACGGTACTGCACCAGGGCCGCATCCAGGGTGGCGGTCAGCAACTCTGAACTGCAAGGCTTGTTCAGGAAACGGAAGATCGAGCCCTCGTTGACGGCATCGATGGCGGTCTGCTGATCGGCGTTTCCCGTGAGCATGATTCGGATGGTCTCGGGACAATGCTCTCGGGCTGCGGCCAGCACCTGGAGGCCGTCCACGTCCGGCATGCGCATGTCGCTCACGAGTATCGCGTAGGGGCCTTCTTCCTTGAGCTTGCGCAGGCCCTCGGCCCCGCCGATGGCGGTTTCCAGATCAAAGCGGCGTCGCAGCACCCGTCCGTAGGCGCTGAGGACGTTCTCTTCGTCATCGACCATCAGCACCCGTTCACTCATCCCAGGCTCCTCACCTGCACGGCATGGGGCAGGTCCATGAGTTTGGCGAGATCCCCCAGCATGAGCAGATGCGCCCGGCCAATGCGCGTGCCGGTGGTGAAGACCTTGAAACCATCCGGGAGGACCAGATCCTGACCAAGAACATGACCCTCCCGCAGGCTGATCACGGGCACGACGGTGGTGCCCTCGGGGAGACGATCGGGAGCCACTTCTTCCGCCAGGGCCGTGAGCACCACGGGATCGAACCAAGCCGACCGACGACGTAGTTCTTCGAGGGCCACTCCGGCGTGGCGCCGCTGGCGGTCGATGGCGGCAAAGGCGAGGGTGGCAAACAGGATGCGGCTCTCGAGGGGCAGGGCCTCGCCCTGGAGATCATCGACAGGCAGGCCCGAACCGTCATGATGCTTACCCAGGTAGCGCAGGGTCCGAGCGGCAGGTTCCAGCCGCGGGATGCTTTCCACCATGCGGGCGCTGAGTGCCAGTTCCTCCTGGCTGAAGGGATGGAAGGGGTCACGGGCCAATGCGGATTCGGCGATGGGTCGGGGACAGAGGCTTCCCAGGGGAGACAACAGGGCAGAGACTTCCAGCAACCACAGGGAATCCAGCCGAAGCTTTCGGGCGATGGCGAGGCCGAGGTCCCGAGCCGTGGTGGCGAGCTCGTAGCGAAGGGGCTCCTTCATCGAGGCGACTTCCGTCATTACCTTCACCGCACCCGTAAGGGTCTGCTCTAGCAGCTCGCGTTCGGCGCGCAGGAGCTGGAACTGCCTCAGCCCGGCTTCCAGGCTCAGGGCCAGATCCGGCGGTGCGCATGGCTTGTTGAGGAACCGGAACACCGAGCCCCGGTTGACGGCATCCACCGCCGTCTGTTGATCGGCGTTACCGGTGAGCATGATCCGAATCACCTGAGGGAACCGTTCCCGGACTTCCTCCAAGAGCTCCAGGCCACTCATGCCGGGCATGCGCATATCCGACACGATGACGGCAAAGGGACCGTGCTCCTCCAGGGCCTGGATGGCCTGCGGGCCTCCTTGGGCCAGCTCTAGCGAAAATCGTCGGGAGAGATTCCGGTGGTAGCCCTCCAGGACATGGGGTTCGTCATCCACCAACAGGATTTTTTCGCTCATGCGGGGGTCTCACTTTCCATGGCCATCAGCTTTTCTGTCCAGGCCGCCCGCCGCTTTGGTGGCGCAACCTGTTCCATCCATGCCGTCTGCAATTGAGCCGTTTCGAAAAGGGGGTGGATGTTGTGACCCCCTATCAGCGCATCACTGACGTGCACCGCAACCAGCGGGGAGAAAACGGGATCTCCTGCTCGTTCCGGGTGGTGGTGCAGGCTCACGATGCTGAGCAGGCTTGGGGGAAGGCCCCAGAGGCCAAGTAGGTAGGCGCCAACTTCCCCATGGGTGACCCCGAACTCCCACTCCTCCGCGGTGGGAATGGAGACGCGCTCCTGCATGACCATCTCGCTCACTCGGTCGTAGGCCTCCGGGAAGTTGGAGGCCAGGACCAGCACCCCAAGATCGTGCAGGATGCCCCCAACGAAGGCCTCCTCCTGGCCGGAACTCGGCAGGTGCTCCAGTTCCGCCAGGGCCTTGGCGCCTCTGGCGACCTTCATGCTGTGCTTCCACAGGAGGTCGATGGAGAAGAGCTTGGTCTTCAGGTTGGGGACTTTGTCGAAGATGCCATTGGCGAGGACGAGCGTCTGGATGGTGTCGATGCCCAGGAAGGACACGGCGTCCACTGGGTTCTCGATGGTGCGCCGTAGCCCAAAAAAGGCGCTGTTCACCAGCTTGAGGACCTTGACCGTCATCGCCATGTCCTGGGCGATGATGCCGCCCAGTTCTTTGGGCGTGATGTCGGGATCCTTCAGGGCCTCACGCAGTTCCAGGTAGAGCTGGGGCATGGCTGGGAGCTTGTCGATGCTGCCGATGATGCCTTTGACCTTCTCGTCCACCAAGCCACCGCCAAGCAGGCATGCATTTGATATGAGGGTTCGCAACTGCTCGGCTTCGCAGGGTTTGCTGATGTACTGGTGGGCCACCCCCACGCACTGAGAGACCAGTTCCCGGTCCGCGTGCCCCGATAGAACAATCCGGACACTGGCGGGATAGAGCCGCATGACTTCTTTCAGGAGTTCAGCCCCGCTCATGCCAGGCATCCGCATGTCAGAGACCACCACGTCAAAGGTCTTCGACTGCATGATTTCGAGTGCCTTGGCCCCACCCTCCGCAAAGGACATCTCCCACTCGTTGCGCATGCTGCGGAGCATTCGCTGCAAGCCCGAGAGCACATTCGGTTCATCGTCGACGAAAAGGATCCTTTTCATGGGTGTGCCTCATCGGGCGAGTCAAGAGGCAGACGCAGGATGAACGTGGTGCCTTTCCCGAGCTCACTCTCCAGCTCGATGCGGCCTCCATGCTTGTCCACCACCACGTTGTGGGCGATGGCCAGCCCTTGTCCCGTGCCCTTGCCAACCGCCTTGGTGGTGAAGAAGGGTTCGAAAATCCGGGCCCGGATGGCCTCGGGGATCCCCGCGCCGTTATCGGAGATGCGGATGACGACATCGCGATCCTCGACGCAGGTGCTGACCCGGATTAGGCCTTTGTGGGCGGAATCCTTGCCCCCCGTCACGTCCCCTATGGCGTGCGCTGCGTTCACCACCAGATTCAAGACCACCTGATTTAGTTCTCCAGGGAAACAGGGCAGGAGTGGCAGGGACGGGTCCAGATCGGTTTGGAGTTCGGCCACATATTTCCACTCGTTCCGGCTGACGGTGAGGGTGCTCTCGATGGCGCGGTTCAGATCGACACGCTCCCGCGCTTCGCCGCCTGGATGGCTGAATTCCTTCATCGCGGACACGATGCGGCTGACCCGCGACACCCCTTCGAGGCTCTGTTGAATGGCCTTGGGAATCTCGTCCTGCAGATACTCGAAATCCAAGGAATGGAAGGACTGCCGAAGGGCATCCAGCTTCGCGGCATCGGGCTGCTCCAGGCAGGGCTGGAGCTCATTCATGAAACGGAAGATCTCATTGAAGCTGTCTTGCAGAAAGACGTTGTTGTCCCCGATGTATTGGATCGGCGTATTGATTTCGTGGGCGATGCCTGCGGCAAGCTGGCCAATGGCTTCCAGCTTCTGGGTCTGCCGGAGGTGCACCTCCAGGCGATCCTTTTCCGCCTGAGCCTTGACCCTTTCGGTGATATCCCGGGCGACGATCAGTGCCTGGGCCGTGGTGCCTGGCGCACTGTGGATCCGGCGGGCCACGGATTCAAAGAAACGGTATTCACCGTCCCGGTGCTGGAGCCGGTATTCCAGCCGACTCACGGATTCCTCAACGAACAGGCGACCGAGGGAGGCCTCCACCCGCTCGTAGTCATCGGGGTGGAGCAGGTCCAGGCTGCCGAGTGTGGTCATCTCGTCGGGGTCATAGCCAAGTGCACGGGAGTAGGAGGGACTGGAATAGAGACGATGCCCCTTCGCATCGATGATCGCCAGGAGGTCTTCCATGTGCTCCGAGATCAGGAGGAACAGTTCCTGAGAGGCAAGCAGCTGGCCTTCCAGGGTCTTACGTTCTGAAATATCGGTGTGCGAAACGACCACCATGGGACCCTGGCGGCCCATGAACCGATTCCCGATGAATTCGAAGAAGGCGTGGCCTTCCAGCGTCGGCACCTTGTAGTCCAGAGACTGATGCTGCGAAAGCCCTGCCATGAGCTGCAATACAGAGCTGGCGATTCGACTGGCATCGCCAGGGTTATCGCTGATGAGATCGCAGGCCCGAAGATAATCCGTGCCTCGTCGGCACCCAAAAATCAGCGGATTGTGGGGATTCTCGTAGGCATCCCAACGGGCATTGGTAGAGATGACGAGGCCTTCTCCGTCGAGCAAGGCAATGCAGGATGGGAGCGCATTCAAAGTGCTGGTGAGGAGCGCTTGGCTGTTCCGCAAATCGAATTGCGCCCCCATGCGCTCGATGGCGTGCCGTGCGGAATGTCGGATCTCGTCCGGGGACAACCGTCCCTTGACCAAATATTCCTGGGCACCCTGCCGCAGAGCCTCCAGGGCCTGCTCCTGCTCGGCGTCTCCCGACATCACGAGAATGGGGATATCCGGGGCCGTGGACCGAACGCGGACGAGCGTCGTCAAACCGCTGCTATCAGGGAGGTTCAGATCAAGCATGACGAGGGTGACGTCCTGCGCCAGCAGAACGGCAAGACCCTCAGAGAGGGTTCGAACATGCTTTGGGGCGCCGAAGCCGTACCGCGGGTGCATGACCCGCTCCACCAGCCCACCCCACTGATCGTTGTCCTCGATGATGAGCAGACACCCCAAGGATGGTGGCTGCTGGGAGCGTGACACCTCCATGGGATTTATCTCCGCTGATGCAACGGATGTTTCGGCCATGCGCCGCAATGCTTGATGTTTGATGGAACTTCGAGCCTGGGGCCGACGCGCCGATGGATCCAAGGGGGGCACATGAAGGGCCACATCCTCATCGTGGATGACGACCAGGGCATACGAGATGGATTAAGGCGCCTCCTCAAGGGCGACGGGTATGCCGTTCAAGAGGCGGAGGATGGAGCCCAGGGGCTGAATTTGCTTGCCGTACCGGGGCTCGATCTGGTGATGCTGGACCTGGATATGCCGGGCATGAATGGGCTGGAGGTATGTGAAGCCTTTAAAAAACTGCCCCATGGACCCGATACACCGGTACTGTTCCTCACCGGCTCTCACGATAATGCGGCCTATGACAAGGCCATCGCCGCAGGCGCCGATGACTTTTTATCCAAGCCTGTGCGTTGGCCTGAATTGCGGATGCGGGTTCACGCCCTGGTGCGCCTCGGGCGAAGCATCCGAGCCCAGAAGGCGGGCATGGAGGCCCTTCTTGCTCAGCAGCATCAGCTCGAGGCAGACGAACACCTCCGCACCCGCATGAAGTCCTTCCTGGTTGAAGAGCTCCAGGCGCCCCTCTCCCAGATTCGTCACGAGGCGGAGCTCATGCTGGATTCGGCTTCCGGGACCAGCGGTTGGGAGGCGGTGTACGACCGCGCCGAACACCTGCTACACCGAGTGGCCAGTTGGAGCGACTTCCTTTCGGTCCGGGAGGGGAAACTGCAGGCCCGACTTGAGTCCGTAGATCCCGCCAGCTACTTGAGGATCCAGATAGAACGCCACCGGCTCTGGGCGGACGTGAGGCGGATCCGCCTGAGTCTGGTGCTGCCCCCATCCCTTCCGCGTGTACGAGTGGACCGCCCCTTTCTGGACCGAGCCCTGACGCACCTTTTCGACCTGCTCATGCGGGCGATTCCAAATGGTGCCGCCCTCGAACTGCGGGCAGATCACGCACCAGGGGATCGCGTGATCATCGGAATGCACGCATTGGGCCGGGCGAAGCCCTCGTCTGGCGCGACTGAGGAGGGAGAACCCACAGGGCTAGGCCTGGAGTGGGCGTTTTGCCGGACGGCGCTGACGGCCATGGGTGGGTCCGTGGCAGCCGAGAGTGGCCCCGAATCCTATGGTTATCGCCTGGACCTTCCTGTGGACTCGCTGGCCCAGCCTCTGCTCTAAAAGGGGGGAACGGCCTCTTTCCTCTCACCCCACCCGTAAAAAACAGGCAACGTCCGGGCACCACGCCTGTTCAAAAAATCAGACTGAAGACTTCCATGAGGGCATGGCGAAGCCGATTTCACAGGTTGCCGCAGCCATGGTCGATGGGAAGGAGAGCCCCATGAAGTGATTCTGGGCCAGGAGGCACCATGTCCCTCGTTCAGTGGAGTGATCGCTATGCCACGGGTATCGCGGAGGTAGACGATCAGCACAAAACTCTGTTCAATGCCGTCAATGATCTGCATGACGGATTGATGGGTGGAAAAGGCAAAGAAGCCATTCAGAAAACGTTGGATTTTCTGGTGGACTACACGGTTAAACATTTCAGCGACGAAGAAAAATTTATGAAACAACAAGGGTTCCCAGGCCTCTCGGCTCACCATACCGAGCACACGATGCTGCTGGATGAAGTTGCCTCGTTCCGTGAGCAGTACACTAAAAACGCTGCAGCTGTGCGCCCCATGGAAGTCGCCCGATTCCTTGGCGACTGGCTGACCCACCACATTCACCAGATGGACATGCAGTACGCGGCCTTCGTGAAGGCGAAGGGGCACAGGTAGCTTGTCCGCATCGCCACGGTGGTCGTCGTCTCGTACCCCGCATCGGGGACGTTCGGCAACCTTCACCACTGGGGTGCCCTTGGGGCGATCCGAGAGCCGCCACTGTGTCACCTGCCACCGGAATCCAGCAGGGCTCCTCCGGCTTGCAGGGTGAGGGGAATTCTTTGGGAGCCCGGGGGGAAATCCGCAGTCCGTCGCGGATTCCGTCCCCCGGCCTCGGTGCCTGTCCGGCTTACTGCCTCATGATCAGGGTCTCGGAAGGGAACCGCACCTTCTTGAGGTCGGCGTATTTGTCCTCGGAGGCGCGATAGCCGAAGGCGCAGGCGGCGACCGTGCGGTAGCCGCTGGCTTCGAGGTCGAGGATCCGGTCATAGGCTTTCGGATCCAGGCCTTCCAGGGGGCAGGCGTCGATGCCGAGCAGTGCGGCGCTCAACATGATCTGGCCGAAGGCGATGTAGGCCTGACGGGCGGCCCACTCCTGGATGATGGCGTGATGCGGGCCCTGCACCAGATTGCCCACCATCATGCCCCGGAAGCCGCCCAGGTCGGCCGCTGCGACGCCCCGCACCTCGGCGATGCGGTCGAGGTAGTGGTCCACGTCTGCCTCCGTCAGGTCGTTCTTGGCCAGGAACACCAGGAGGTGGCTGGCGTCCGTGATCTGACTCTGGCCCCAGGAGACGGGGCGCAGTTCGGCGCGCAGGGCGGGGTTCTCCACCACGAGGAAGCGATAGGGCTGGAGGCCGTAGCTGGAGGGCGTCAGCACGAGACTCTCCTCAAGGGTCTTCCAGTCCGCTTCAGGAATGCGGCGGGTGGGGTCGAAGGCCTTGGTGGCGTAGCGCCAGGAGAGGGCGTCGAGCAGGGTATCGGGGGCGGTGAGGGTGGCGGTCATGGTCGCTCCTTATTGATCGTTTGGAGGGCTTGCGTCCGAGTCGGCTGCAAGACAAACTTTAGAGCGTCACTCTCTTTTGGAAAGTAGGCACTATTTTGGGAGGTAGGCACCCGATGGTAACCAAGTGCGATTCGACCGTTTGTCCCACGAACCTACTCCATGCTCAGTGCCCTACGCGGCTGGTGCTGGAGCTGGTGGCCGACAAATGGACCATCCTCGTGTTCCACTTCCTCACTCAGGGGACGAAGCGCTACCGCGAACTGCAACGGGAAGTGGGCGGGATCAGCCAGAAGATGCTCACCCAGACGCTGCGGCAGATGGAGGAGGACGGCCTGGTCAGTCGGATGGTCTTTCCGGAGGTGCCACCTCGCACGGAATACACCCTGACGCCCCTGGGGCACTCGCTGAGAGAGCCGCTGGCGGGACTCAGTGCCTGGGCCATCCAGCACCTGGGTGAGATCCAGGCGGCTCGCCAAGCTTATGCCGCGCGTCAGGCGCCTTTGGCCGAGGCCCGTTGAGCACCATCCCGGATCCAAGTGGACTGCATCTTCTTCCGATGCGAGGCTGAAGCCCCATCCCGACTGGAGATGTCCCATGCGAGCTCTCGTTCCCGTGCTCCTCGTCACCCTGGCTCCTACGGCCCATGCGCAGCTGTTTCAGCGCTTGTTCAATCCCGATGTCCAGGTGGAACTCACCCATCCGCCTGCCCTCGGACTGAAGGTGTCCCGGGTGGCCTTCGCCCCGTCGGACAACGACGCCACCGAGGATTTCGTCTCCGCCTGCATCTCGGAACTGATGGCCATGGGCGGCATTGATATCGTGGACCGCACCGCCACTTCCAAGCTGCTGACGGAGCAGAAGTTCAGCAACTCCGGGTTGGTGGACGGGGACATGGCGGTGGAGATGGGGCGCGTGCTCGGCTCACCGGTGCTGCTGCTCATCACGGTCCACGCGATGAAGGTGAAGCCGGACCGAGCCCACAAGGAGCGGGAGCACAAGGACAAGGAAGGCAAGATCACGATCACCCACACGTACATTTCCCGGACGCAGGTGGACTTCGTGGCCTCGGTCCAAGCCATCGATACCGCCACGGGCAAGATCTACAGCGCCCGGCGCATCGTCCTGGATCCCCAGCGGGAGAACACGAGCCGGGACGGCTACCCCGAATACCCCTCCGAGTCGGACGTGAAGGAGGAAGCCATCCGTCAGGCGCGCACGGAGGTGGTGCGTCTACTCCTGCCCTGGAAGGAACGCCGGAAGCTGATCTTCTATGACGACAAGGACTACGGGATGAAGGAGGCCTACCGCGCTCTGGACGCCAAGGACTATCCCGAGGCCCTGCGGCGCTCCCAGGAAGCCCTGGCAAAGGCAAAGGCGGACCCCAAGGCCGGATCGAAATACCTCGGCCGAACCCACTACAACGTGGGAATGTGCCATTTCATCTTGGGCGATTACGATGCGGCGCTTCCGGCTCTGCGGGCGGCGCGCACCACGGATACGGACAACGGCATCTTCCGCGAATCCGTGCAGGAGCTGGAGAAGGCCCAGGCCCTGCGTCAGGAGATGGCGCGGGTGGAGACGCGGAGCGTCGGCTTCCAGAAGGGGGGAGGAACCCCTCCACCCCCCACCAGTTCCACGCCCCCTCCCGCCACGGGCAAGGCGACTCTGGAAGAACGCCTGGAGCGACTGAACGGCCTCTACAAGAAGGGGCTCATCGATGAAAAGGAATACCAGGCTCGCAAGGCGGAGCTCTTGAAAGAACTCTGAGGTCTGGCAGCTTCAGTTTTCGGCTCCGTTCGCCGATTCAACAGGTGAACTGTGCTCCTGAAGGAGAATCCATGCGCACCCTTCGCATCCTGTTGACCGCCGCCGTGGCCATTTGCGTACTTCCCGTTTCCGCTAAGACCCCATGGGTCAAAAAGGCCCAAGGCAAGGGTTTCAAACAGATCGAGGACTGCAAGTCCTGCCATACCGACAAGAATGACGCCAAGCACCTGAACGATCTGGGGACCTATCTCCATGACCGCAAGGCCAAGGCCAAGGCGGAAGAGGTGGATCTGGACTGGATCAAAGATTTCAAAGCCAAGAAGTAGCCTCCGGAAATATGGAGAAGCGCGGCCTATGAGGGCCGCGCTTCCTTTTATCCGAAATTCAACTACTTGCCGAGCAGGTTGGCCAGGGCGCGACCCATGTCGGCGGGGCTCTTCACCACGGTGATGCCCGCGGCTTCCAGCGCCTTCATCTTCTCCTCCGCGGTGCCCTTGCCGCCGCTGATGATGGCGCCGGCGTGGCCCATGCGGCGTCCGGGAGGGGCGGTCTGCCCAGCGATGAAGCTCACGACGGGCTTGGAGACGTACTGCTTCACGAAGGCCGCGGCCTCTTCCTCGGCGCTGCCGCCGATCTCGCCGATCATGATGATCGCCTCGGTGTCCGGATCTGCTTCGAAGAGTTTCAGAGCGTCGATGTGGCTCGTGCCGTTCACAGGGTCGCCGCCGATGCCGATGCAGGTGGACTGGCCGATGCCGAGGGCGGTGAGCTGGCCGACGGCTTCATAGGTGAGGGTGCCGGAGCGGCTGATGACGCCCACGTGGCCGGGCTTGTGGATGCGGCCCGGCATGATGCCGATCTTGGCCTTGCCGGGACTGATGACGCCGGGGCAGTTGGGGCCGATGAGGCGGCTGCCGGGATAGTCGGGCAGCACCCGCTTCACCTTCACCATGTCGAGGACGGGAATCCCCTCCGTGATGGCCACGATGAGCTCGATGCCCGCATCCAGCGCTTCGAGGATGGCGTCGGCGGCGGCGACGGGGGGCACGAAGATCATGGTGGCGTTGGCGCCCGTCTTGGCGCGGGCCTCCGCCACGGTGTTGAAAACAGGAAAGCCATCGATTTCGGAGCCGCCCTTGCCGGGGGTCACGCCCCCGACCACCTGGGTGCCGTAATCCCGGCAACCCTTCGCATGAAACAGGCCCTCGCGGCCCGTAATGCCCTGGACGATCAAACGCGTGTCATTGCCAACCAGAACAGACATGGAATACCTCTCAATCGAATCGTTGAACCACGGAGCAAAGGGAGAACATTGAGGGCAGCGGTCTGGCGTTTTCTCCGTGTCCTCCGTGTTTTCCGTGGTGAATCAGTTTTTCCCCGCAGCCGCGACCGCCTTCTCGGCGGCGTCCTTGATGTCGCTGGCGACGATGAGGTTGTAGCCGCTCTCCGCGAGGATCTGCTTGCCTTCCTCCACATTGGTGCCTTCCAGGCGAACGACGACGGGGACGGAGATACCGATCTCCTTGGCGGCGTTGACGATGCCCTTGGCCACGATGTCGCAGCGCATGATGCCGCCGAAGATGTTGACCATCACGGCCTTCACGCTCGTGTCCTGCAGGATGATGCGGAAGGCGTTCTTCACGGCCTCCTCAGAGGCGCCGCCGCCCACATCCAGGAAGTTCGCAGGACTGCCGCCGTGGTATTTGATGATGTCCATGGTGGCCATGGCGAGGCCGGCGCCGTTGACCATGCAGCCGATGGTGCCGTCGAGCTTGATGAAGTTCAGGTTGAACTTCGACGCTTCGATCTCCTCCGAAGCCTCTTCGTTGAGGTCGCGGTAGGCGAGGACGTCCGCATGGCGGAAGAGGGCGTTGTCGTCGAAGGCCATCTTGCAGTCCAGGGCCTGGACATCGCCTGCCGTGGTCACGATCAGGGGATTGACCTCCACCATGCTGCAGTCCTTCTCCACAAAGAGCCTATAGAGGCTCTGGAGGAAGGCCACGCCGCTCTTGAAAGCAGCCCCTTCGAGGCCCAGGCCGAAGCAGACGGCGCGCGCTTGATGACCCGTGAGGCCCAGGGCGGGGTCGATGCTGACTTTGACAATCTTCTCGGGGTGCTTCTCAGCGACTTCTTCGATCTCCATGCCGCCTTCCGTGGAGGCGAGGACGGCCACCCGGCTGGTGCCGCGGTCCACCAGCAGACTGAGGTAGAGCTCTCGGGCGATGTCCTGGGGATCACTGATGAAGACCGTTTGAACCAGACGGCCCTCGGGGCCCGTCTGGTGGGTGACGAGGTTCATGCCCATCATGGCGGTCCACTTCTCGGCAGCGGCTTCGGGGCTGTCGGCGAACTTCACGCCGCCGCCCTTGCCGCGGCCCCCGGCATGGATCTGGGCCTTCACGACGGCCTTGCCGCCGAAGCCACGCGCGATCTCCGCCGCCTCTGCGGCACTGGCCGCCACACGACCGTCCGGCGTCGCCACGCCATAGCGGCGCAGCAGTTCCTTTGCCTGGTACTCGTGAATGTTCATTGGGCCTCCTAGAGCCGCCGAGTAAGAGTGAACCGATGTTGCTTCAATCCATTTCGGGTGCCGCACCCCAGGGTTAAACTCGACACCTCTACAATGGATGCCTTCTCCGGAGCGTTCATGCCTCAGTTGGACCGGCTTCTTCCACACATTGCCGCTCGGGGATCCGTCGCCCTCCTCATGGAGCCGAACGCCCAGCCGGTGCTTCTGGATGCCCAGGAGCGCGCCACGCCCCTGTTGCCGACGCCGGTGCCCGCCACCATGGTGGAGCTGTTGGCGAAGGAAGTCATGACGCCAGAGGCTCTTACCGCTTGGCAGGGCGGTGGGGAACCCATGTTTGACTACCCCCTAGGGGACACGATCTATCGGATCAAGATCACCCGGGGGGCAGAGGGCGCGTCCCTCAAGGCGCGTCCGGTGCCGAACCACCCCGAAAGCGAACCCGAGCCTGAGCCGACGCCCTCCCGCTTCGCTCCCCCTGCGGAATACGATCCCAGTCCCAGACCGGCAGCCGGAAACGAGGCGCCCATGCAGGTCGAGGCCGAGGTCGGCAACCATCCCCTCGCCGAAGCCCTGTTCACCGCGCTCCTGGAACACCGGGGCTCGGACCTTCACTGCACGAGCTATGAGACGCCTTCCGCCCGCATCTCCGGCGATCTGGAGGAACTGCACGACTTCGGCATCCTAGGCCCGAATCAGCTCATGGAGCTGATGGAAGCCGTGGCGCCCAAGCCGTCCTGGGAGCGCTTCAAGAGCTGCCACGATGCCGACTTCGCCTACCCCTTCGACAAGGGCGGCTGTCGGTTGCGGGTGAACTACTTCATGGACCGGCAGGGGCCTGGCCTCGTGGCTCGGGTCATCCCCAACGAGATCCCGGATCCTGACAAGCTCGGGCTGCCGGATCCCATCCGCCGCCTTGCGGATCTCTCCAAGGGGCTCGTGCTGGTGACGGGGCCCACGGGGAGCGGCAAGTCCACGACCCCGGCTGCCAACGTCGACCTCGGCAACGACACCCGCACCGAATCCAACCCCCCCATCCGGGAACCCAACGAGTTTGTGCATCCTCGCAAGAAGTGCCTCATCAATCAGCGCGAGGTCGGGACGCACACCGAGAGCTTCAAGTCCGGCCTGCGGGCGGCCCTGCGAGAGGACCCCGACGTCGTGCTCGTGGGCGAGATGCGCGATCTGGAGACCATCGCCATTGCCCTGGAGACCGCCATCACGGGGCATCTGGTGTTCGGAACCCTGCACACCAACAGCGCCATCGGCACCGTGGACCGCATCGTGGATCAGTTCCCCTCGGACCGGCAGCAGCAGATCCGGGTGATGCTGGCGGACGCGCTCAAGTGCTGCATCAGCCAGTGCCTGCTGAAGAAGATCGGCGGCGGGCGCGTGGCGGCACTGGAGAGCCTCTTCATCACTCCCGCCATCGCCAATCTGATCCGAGAGGGCAAGAACTTCCAGATCCCATCCGCCATGCAGACGGGCCGCGCCTATGGCCAGAAGCTCATGAACGACGCCCTCATCGAGCTCATCAAGTCGGGACAGGTGGAGGTGATGGAGGCGTACATGAAGTGCCCGGACAAGGAAAGTTTCATCCAGGCCGCGAAACGCGTCGGCATCAACTGCGATCCCCGGGGCATCGAGGTGGGTAGCTGATTTCCGCTGAGTTTGGTGCAGCCAGTCGTCCAGATCGTCAGTCGAAGCGTCAGGCCTCGCATTACGATGAAGCATGCGCGCGCTGCTTCCCCTTTGTCTGACCCTCGCTCCCCTGCTGGGCGCCGCGGATCCCGAGCCGGGGATCCCTGAGGCGCTTGCACGGTCCCGGGTGAATCGGATTTCGGACCTGCGCTACCGCCTCCACCTGGACTTGCCGGAGTCCCAGACTGCCCCGATCTCCGGTCGGATGGAGGTCTCCGCCCGCCTGAAACCGGGGAAGGGGCCATTGGTGCTGGATTTCGATGCCGGGGTGGATGCGGTCAAGGCGGTCCGGGTCGGGGGTCAAAACGTTGCATGGCGGCTGGTGAACGGTCACCTGGAGGTGCCGACGCCGGCGTCAGGACAGGTACAAGTCGGCATCGATTTCGTGGCGGGATCGGGCCCACTCAACCGGCAGCCAGACTTCCTCTACAGCCTCTTCGTGCCCGCCCGCGCCCATCGCGCCATACCCTGCTTCGACCAGCCGGATCTGAAGGCCCGTTACACCCTCAGCCTAGGGGTTCCGGGGGCCTGGGTCGCCCTCAGCAACGGTGCGGAGGTTGCCTCCGAGGTTCAGGCCGGGCGCCAGACCCTGCGCTTTGCGGAAACGCAGCCGCTACCCACCTACCTCTTCGCCTTCGCCGCAGGCCGCTTCCAGGTGGAGACGGCGGTCCGCGCAGGCCGAACGTACCGGCTCTTCCATCGGGAGACAGATCCCGAACGCTTCAAGCGCAACCGCGAGGCGATCTTCGACCTCCATGCCTCGGCCCTTGCATGGCTCGAGAAGGACACGGCCTATCCCTACCCCTTTGGCAAATTCGACTTCATCGCCATCCCCTCCTTCCAGTTCGGGGGCATGGAGCATCCGGGCGCCATCTACTACAGGGCCAGCAGCCTCTTCCTGGAGGCAGGCGCCACGCGCAATGAGCAAATGGGCCGGGCGAGCCTGATCTCCCACGAGACCGCGCATCTCTGGTACGGCGACCTCGTGACCATGCGCTGGTTCAGCGATGTCTGGATGAAGGAGGTCTTCGCCGGGCTCATGGCGGACAAGATCGTCGAGCCCAGCTACCCGGAGATGAACCACCAACTGGCCTTCCTTTACGGGCACTATCCGGCGGCCTATTCCGTGGACCGGACCCTGGGCAGCAATCCCATCCGCCAGGAACTGTCGAACCTGGCGGATGCCGGCAGCCTCTACGGCTCGATCATCTATGACAAGGCTCCCATCGCCATGCGCAACCTGGAGGCCCTGGTGGGGCCCGCCGCGTTCCAGAAGGCCACTCGGGAATACCTGCGGACCTTCGCCTTCGGAAATGCCGATTGGTCCGACCTCATTGCCATTCTCAACCGCCAATCCTCCCAGGACGTTGTGGGCTGGAATCGCGCCTGGGTCGAGCGGAAGGGGCGGCCCCTTGTGGAGACCGTGCTGGAACTACGGAACGGGCGCATCGTGCGGCTGGCTTTCCGTCAGACCGATCCTCTGGGGCGCGGTATGCGGTGGCCCCAGCGGCTGAAGGTGGTGGTGGGATTCCCTGGTGGCCCGAAGACCTTCGAGCTGGACCTGAAAGGGGCCGAGACGGAGGTCCGTGCCGCCCGGGGGCTGGCGGCGCCGAGCTACGTGCTGCCAGTGGGGCAGGGGCTCGGGTACGGCCACTTCGCGCTGGATGCGGCGACCCTCGCCCATCTGGTGGCTCACCTGCCTGAGATCCAGGATCCTCTGACCCGCGGTGCGGCCTGGGTCGCGCTCTGGGAGTGCCACCTCGATGCGAAGGTTCCGTCTTCTCACATCCTGGAACTCGCCCTGAAGGCGCTTCCCCGTGAGACGGATGACCTGAGCCTGGATTTTCTATTGGGTCGCCTGCAAGACGTCTTCTGGCGGCACTTGGCGCCGGATGAACGCACGTTGTGGGCGGCTCGACTGGAGGCGGCCCTGCAGCAGCACCTTGCGCGGGTGGCTTCTGCCAGCCAGAAGCGGGCGTGTTTCCAGGCGCTGCGGGATCTGACCATGACTCCGGACGGTCTCGCGCGGCTGGAACGCCTCTGGCGGCGCCAAACGCAGGTGGAAGGCTTGACCCTCTCCGATCGGGACCTCCGCCGGGTGGCCCAGATCCTGGCGCTTCACGAGGTTGCAGGTTGGAAGGGCATCCTGGCGGAAGAGTTAGGTCGGATTCCGGAACCGGACGAGAAGGCTCGCTTCGCATACCTGATGCCCGCACTGGATGCGGATCCGGCAGCGCGTCGAGCGTGGTTCGAATCCTTGCGCCAGCTGCCCAACCGCAGTCGCGAGGCTTGGGTACAGGAGGGGATGCGATTCCTCCATCATCCCCTGCGGGCCGCGGTTTCCCGGCCGCTCGTGAAACCGGGGCTGGAGATGCTGGAAGAGATCCGGCGCACGGGGGACATCTTCTTCCCACAGGGGTGGACCCGCGCGATCCTCGGTGGCCAGTCCGGCATAGAGGTCGTCGCAGATGTGAAGACCGTTCGCGACGCCCTCTCCATCCCGGCCCTGAGGCGTACGCTCGACATTTCATTGGATGGGCTGGAGCGAGCTGTGCAAATACAGGCGAATCATGTTGATGCGACGAAAAATCATCACTGAACGCCAGAAATGATCCGAAAGGAGGGCTGGAGGCCCCGGAATGGCAGGAGTGGCGGTTCGAGCCTTGTTGGCGCTGGCCCTTGCGGTCGGTTTGCAGGGGCAGGGCATCGGTCGCTTCTCGGTACGTTCCTATGACGCCACCCACGGCTTGAATGCCCCGTTCCCCCACACCCTGGTCCAGGATGCGCAAGGGATGATCTGGGCCGGTGCCGGAGAGGGGCTCTTCAAAGGGGATGGCCGGCGCTTCGAGCAGGTGCCGGTGCCCGGAGGCGAAATCCTGGCGCGATGCTTGGTGGTGGACCCGGACAACACGCTCTGGATGGCGACGGCGGCCGGACTGTTCCGTTTGCCCAGCGGTGGCGCCCGAGTGGAGGCGGTGACTTCCGGGTTGCCCCGGGCGGGCATCCTGGGATTGGCGCGGGATGCCGAGGGGCGTCATTGGCTGGTGGCCGACGGGGGCCCCTATGTGGAGGTCGCGCCGCTCCAATTCGCTCCGGCTCCAGGTTGGCCATCGGATCAGAAGGCCGTGGGGCTGGTCTCGGGAGGCGAGCACATGCGCGTGCTGACCGCCTCCTCCATCCTCACCTGGGACCGCAGGTCGCGCTGGAGGGTGACTCCCGGGCCGCCCCTTCCACTTGGGGATCGATCGCGGCTGGCGGCCATGGATGGGGATGGCCAGCTCTGGGTGGGGTCCATGCGCGGCCTATGGCGGCGGACGGCTTCCGGCTGGGTGGATTTGCATTCCCGGACCCTGTCCCGGCTCGTGACTTCCCTGATCTGCGATCGCACTGGGGATCTCTGGTTGACCGGCCGCTTCGGCATCGTGAAGGCGAGGGGCGATCGCTGGGAACCGCTGCCGCCCTCGGATCAAGTCCCCATGAACCAAGCGCGGAGCACCCTCGTGGACTGGGATGGGAACCTGTGGGTGTCCGCCTTGGGGTTGCATCGGGTCCTGGGTTGGGGCCAGTGGCAGACGTACACCACGGTCCATGGGTTGCCCGCGCTGGATGTTTGGGGGGTCCTGCGGGATCGCCATGGACGCGTCTGGGTTGGCACGGGCAATGGACTCAGTGTCGGGGAGGGCGGCGGTTGGCGAACCCTGGTGGCGCGGCAGTCTGTCAGCACGATCGCGGAGGCCCCGGATGGCAGCCTCTGGGTCGGTGGGGGTGAGGATGCCAGCGTGTTGCGGATCGACAGTCAGACCTTCGCGAAGGAGCGGGTGCCCATCCTGCCTGGAGCCATGGGCAGCTTCGCCCGGGGGTTTGCCTTCCGTGGCGACGAGGTCTGGGTCGCGTCGTTGATCCATGGGACTTATGCCGGGAAACGCGTCGGGAGGGGCTGGCAGTGGCACAAGGTGGTGCCGCCCGGCGGAGAACATGAACAGCAGGTCTACCTATCCCAGGATCGCCAAGGGCGTATCTACCTGCCGAACTCCGCGCGAACCCATGTGCGGGAGGGGGATCGGTGGTGGGTGATCCCGAACCGCAACCAGGGTGTCCCCTACATCGCCGAACTGGGCCTGGATGGGGATCTGTGGATGGGCAGCTATGGAACGCCTCAGCTGGAACGCTATCGCTGGACGTCGGGAGGTCCGGTGCATGCAGAGCCCCTGCCTGTTCCCCAGCTTCGCCCGGGCCTGCACCTCTACAACCTCGTGGTGGACGGCAAGGGGCGATTCTGGCTGGGCACCTCCCAGGGACTCCTGCGCATGGAGCCCGGCGACCCTCTGGCCACGGTGCGCTACACGTCTTCGGATGGCCTGCCATCCCAGGATTGCAATCGGGGTGGCCTCGCGGTGGCGCCTGAAGGGGAAGTCTGGGTCGGCACCTCCTTCGGCCTGGGGCGCCTCCGGGAGCTCACGGGTCTGCCGCGTCCTCCCCTGCGGGCCCCGGTGGTCTCCGGCATTCAGCTCCACGATTGTGTGCTGCCTGGGCTTCCAGCCGTCAGGGCCTTTGCCCCCGGGCATCGGACCATGGTGTGGCATCTGAGCGTGCCGACCTTCAGCCTTCAGGACAGCCTTCAATACGAGATGCAGTTGGACGATGCCCAGGCTTGGATGCCTCTGCCCCAGCCCAGCCTAGGCTTCAGCGGGCTGGCCCCGGGCCCGCATCAGGTCCGGTTGCGGGCTCGGCTCCCCGAGGGGCGGGTCAGTCCCGTCGCTGCCATCGACTTCACGCTTCTGCCGCTCTGGTGGGAGCGACTCTGGGTGCGGCTGGCGGGCGCTGTGCTGCTGCTGGCGGGGGCGGCAGGCGGCGTTCTTAGGCGGCTGCGTCGAGTCCGTCTGCGCAACCGCTGGCTCGAGGGCGTCGTTGCCGAGCACACCGCCGATCTGCGAGCGGCCAATGCGCAGCTTCAGGAGGCCCGGGACCTGCTGGAACGCTCCGCCCGTGGGCGCAGCGCCTACATCGCGAGCCTCAACCACGAACTGCGCAACCCCCTCAGCTCCATCCTGCTCTATGCGGAGATGATGCTGGACTCCGCGCCGGATGCGGCCAGCGCCCAGGGCGCCTTCCGCCAGATCCACGAGGCGGGGCTGAAGGTGCAGGGGCTCATCGGAGGCATCCTCGACCTCGCAAAGCTGGAGGCCGGGGTCGTCTCCCCACGCATCGAGCGAGTGGAGGCGCATTTGGTGTGTTCGGATGCGGGGCTGCAGGCCGGGGCGCTGCTTCGGAACCGGGGCAGTCGCCTTGAGATGGCCTGCGAGCCCTGCTCGCTGGTCACGGATGTCTCGCTGCTGCGTCGCGTGCTGAACAGCCTGCTCCGCCTTGGGGCCGAGTCGGTGGAGCGGGGCACCTTGGGGCTCTCGGCTCGCCGGGATGGCGATGGGCTCCGTGTCGAGGTCTGGGATGACGGGGCGCCCCTCTCGGAGCAGCAGCTGTCCCTGCTGTTCCTGGATTTCGCCCAGGACTGGACGGTTCGCACCATTCCCTGGCATCCCGCCGCCTTGGAACTGACGATCTGCCGTCGCTTCATCGAGCTGCTGGGGGGCAGCCTGGAGGCGGAGACCGGGCCGGGGATCGGGAAGCGGTTCGTGCTCTGCCTTCCGCTCGGCTGACCGGTGACCGGTGTCCCACCGCCGTTCGCCGGATCGGATGGGGATGCTGACCGATCTGCACGGAGCCTCTGGACAAGCCGGGCTAGCATCGGAGAATCGCATCCCGATGGACGCCCGGATTGGAGGTCCCCATGTTTCTGCAATCGCGCATGTCCCTGTTTGTCCTCGCTCCCGTGGTGGCGATGCTCGCAGCGCCTCTGATGGCGCAGGATGCGGTGACGGTTCTCAACCGCTGCCTCACGCGTTCGACCTTCACGCGCATCGAGGCGGACGGTCACGTGGAGATTAAGGGGCCGGAGCAGACCTATCGATTCAACCTCAAGCAGGCGGGGTTCAACATCAACACGGAGAACGGCGACCATCGTCTGCGGGTGGCCTCGGAATCGCCCTACCTCCGTCAGTCCTTCCTCTGCCGGGATGGCGAGGCGGTGAAGGAGGCGGTGCGTGTCCTGCGTCAGCAGCGGCGGGAAGCGCTGGCCAAGGATGAGCGCAGTCGGCATCTGGCCAAGCGCATCGACACGGGCGAGCTGGGGCTGCCCTTCAAGACCGTCGGCGAGGCGCTGGAATTTTTGAATGACCGGCTCTCTCTATCCGTGGTGTCGAGCCTGGATGCTCAAGGCATCCTCTCGCTTTGCGGTGCCGACGGTGTTTACCGCATTGATCTCCGCAAGGCTGATTTCAGCCTGAACGACCGTGGTGAGCGCGCCAAGGTGCGGATCTACGGCGACTGGGCTCTGGAATATGCCCCGGGCGGTCACGGGCGGCGAAGCATGACCCGGGAGTCATTCAGCACTGAGAGTGCCCGGGAGACCCTGGAAATCGTCAAGGCGCTCTATGTCCTCAAGGCGGCTCAAATGGGCCAGGCGCCTCGGGTCGTGGTCAATCAGGCCAATGTGGACCCGGCCTTCAAGCCGGACACGAAGACCCTCCAGGGAGCCGCGGATGCCCTGAACGGCAAGCTGGCCCTGTCCCGCATCCTGTCTATCGATGCGAAAGGGCTCGTCACTTTGAACGCGTCTGAGCACATGTATCAGTTTGATCTCACCCGGTGCAGCTTCGATCGGCCTCGACCGGGAGAGGGCTTCAAGGGCTGGATCGAGTCCAAGGTGAACGTCCAGCCGCAGGAAGGCATCGTCATCAAGGGAGACCTTAAGCGTTTCCGCGATCCTCAGTCCTATGACCGTCAGGATGAAGTGATTCTCTCCACGGAAACCTATTTCGACACCCAGGACGCCCTGGCCCTGTTGAAGGACCTCCAGGGGCGCTTCGCGAAGAAATAGCCCACGCCGCTCCTGCTACGTTGGGTGCAGGAGGCGGGCATGGATCAAGTCAAGCGGGGCTGGGTGCTCATCACCGGCTGCTCCACGGGCATCGGACGGGCGTTGGTGCAGGTCTGTCGTGCCGCCGGCTGGGGCGTGGTGGCGACCGCCCGGAGGCCCGAAGTGTTGGCAGATCTTCCGGTTGGCGATGACCTGCGCGTGCTGGCTCTGGATGTGACGCGTGAGACCAGCGTTGCCGCTGCGGTGGCGGCCTGTGCCGATCTGCGGCTGACGGCGTTGGTGAACAACGCGGGCTACGGTCAGATGGGCCCGCTGGAACTGGTGCGCACGGATGAACTCCGCGCCCAGTTCGAGACCAATGTCATCGGCCTCCAGACGGTCACCAACGCCTTCCTGCCGTTGATCCGCCGCAACGCGCGGCGAGGGGAAGGCCGTATCATCCATGTGGCCTCGGTGCTTGGCCGTCTGTCGATCCCCATGGCGGGGGCCTACAACGCGAGCAAGCACGCGGTGGTGGCCCTTGGCGAGAGTCTGCGGCTTGAAATTGGGGATGACGTTGCGGTGATCCTGGTGGAGCCCGGCGCCATCAAGACCGCCTTCCGCACCACCCTGAAGCAGGCCTGGGGCGACATGCCGGAGCGAGCCACCGGCACGGTATACGAACGGGCGATCCATCACTACGCCACGCGGCGGGAGGACTTCGCCGCCGCCCACGGCATGACGGCGGAGGACTGCGCGGCGCTCATCGTGCAGGCGATGCAGTGCACGAAACCGCCGCGGCGGGTGATCGTTGGCCGCGACAGCTACTGGGCCCAGGTGGCCCACCGTTGGCTGCCTGCTGGGCTCTTTGAATGGGCGGTGCGGCGGTCCTACTTCAAACGCTGAGCCGGCTAGGCGGGTTGAAGGGTGCTTCAGATTTCCGTGCGACGCCCGCGGGTGCCCAGGTTGGCGGCTTTGGGGAATCGCTTCCGCCATGGAAGCCTTCAGGCTCCGGCGGGAGAATCCCGGCCGGAGCCTGAAGTCCATTGGACGGCGGATTACAGGACCGTCAGGCCCTCTTCCCGGCTCTCGCGCACGTCGAAGACCGAGTGCAGGCTGGTCATCTTCATCAGCCCGAAGATGCGTTCGTTGAGGCCGCAGATCACCAGCTTGCCCTGGCGGTTGAGGATGGAGGTGTAGCAGCCCACCAGCTCGCCGATGCCCGAGCTGTCAAGGTAGTTGACGGCGCTGAAGTCGAGCAGGATCTTGCGGCTGCCGGCTTCCAGCTGCTGGCGGACGGCCTCGCCAAGCTCCTGGTCGCCATCGCCCAGGGTGATGCGCCCCTGAGGGGAGAGAACGACAATGTCGTTCACATGTTCAATGGTCATGTTCATGGGATCTCCTCGATGGGTTCGGCTCCGTACCGCGGAGCCAGGGATGTCAGGTTGCACAGCCAGGGTCAAAACTGAGATGGAAGCACGGTGCCGGTTGTGACTCCGTGCCATCGATACGGTGCGGCATTCCGCGGGTTGATGCGACTGGAAAATGAGTTCTCGAAGCCATGGGGCGACGACAAGCAAATATTGCCCTCGCAGGCCGTCGCCTGGCTCCTCTAAATGCGCATCCGAGGGCTCCCGTCCGCACAATCAGGCGGCTACGGATTTCATTCGAATTTCCTGAAACACCTCCCAGCACCTTCAAGTGGGGTTCCAGAATGCTGACGCCGAGGAGCCGGTCTTCCGCCATCACCCACCAGTGGGCCTCCCGCAGGCCTAGGGCAGTGCGCTTCTCGTCGCTGTGACCGCAGGGCAGATGGCCGGGTCCTTCGTTTGCGGTCCGGCTGAGAGGCAAACGCGAAGCTGGAGGCTTGGTTCGGAACCCTAAAGGCTTCCCGTGGTCCCGTGGTCCCGTTGGCCAGGGGCCATCCCTCGCGACGGCGGAGTGAGAGGGCGGAGCCGACTCCGGGCTTGGGCTGGCCGCGCATGTTGTCGCAGTTGTGGAACTCGATGCGAGAAATAATTCTTCGTGACTAGTGATTAAGAATAAAAAGGCAAAAATTAAGACTTGTGGCATGGCTTCGCGGTCGACATCCTGTGGTGGAGTCTGGTGACTCCACTGGAGGCGAACATGACCACCACCGCCCTGCGCGATTTCCTGGAGATCCCCTACGACACGCTGGAGGAGATGAACCTCAAGGCGCGTCAGCAGCGGCTGGAGCGGGTTCCGGCGGAGAAGATCCGCGAGGAGCGGATGGCCTACCTGGCGGGAGAGAAGCGCATCAAGGCAGTCACGGTCTGTTTCACCGACCTGGAAGGCCGCTTTCACATGCTCGACTACGACAAGAAATTCCTACTGAAGTCGTATGACAACCTCACCTTCGATGGCTCAAGCATTCGCGGCTTCGCGGTGCAGGCGGAGTCGGATCTGCGGCTGGCGGTGGACTGGGGCGCTTTCTACTGGATGCCCTCCGACATTTTCGGGTCTGGCAAGGTCATGGTCTTCGGCCTCGTCCAGAACCAGGACGGCAGCCCCTACGAGGGCGACATGCGCGCCCGCCTGAAGGCATTCACGGACGAACTCTTCGAGCAGAAGGGCATCGTCTGCAACGCCGCTCACGAGGTGGAGGGCTTCCTGTTCAAAGGCCTGGAGGCCGAACGCCGTTTCCACGAGACGGGCAAGTTCGAGTTCATCAGCACCGGCGGCTACTACCACAGCCTGCCGGGCGATGCCCTGCGCCAATTCATCGATACCGCTGCAGAAGCCCAGCGCGCCATGGGTTTCCTCAACGAGAAGGATCATCCGGAAGTCGCTCCGAGTCAGTTCGAGATGAACTTCAGCTACGCCGATGCGCTCATGGCTGCAGATCAGGTTCAGATCTACAAGTTGTTGAGCCGTCAGGTGGCCGCCCAGATGGGCCTCACCGCCAGCTTCCTGCCGAAGCCGGTGGCGGGGGTGAACGGGAACGGCATGCACACCAACATCAGCCTGGCGAAGAAGGACAAGAACCTCTTCTTTGAGAAGGGAGGCAAGGAAGGCTTGAGCGCCATCGCCTGGGACTTCATCAACCGGACGCTCTCCAACGCCCAGGAACTCTGCCTGATCATGAACCCGTCCGTGAACGCCTTCCGTCGCCTGGATCCCCATTTCGAGGCGCCGAACCAGATCAAGGTGAGCCCCACGGATCGCGGCTCCATGATCCGCATTCCACTGGGGAACGCGAAGTCCGCGCGGGTCGAGGTGCGCAGCGTCGGTCCCGACACCAACCCCTACCTGAACCTCTATGCGTTGCTCCGCACCGGCCTGGAGGGACCCATCGTCGAGGCCGATGACAGCAAGCGCCCCCGCACCCGCTTCCTGCCTGACAACATCTTCGACGCCATCCGTATCTTCAAGACCAGCCGCTTCCTGGCGGATGCGCTCGGGGAGGACGTTCACGCCAAGTATGCCGAGCTCAAACTGGCCCAGGCCGAGCGTTGCCCCAAGGCCCTCGGCAGTGTCGTGAAGACCTGTGAGGTGCAGTTCCATCACGAGGTCACCAACCAGTACCTCTGGAACCAGTTCTGATCGAGGTGATCCGGGAAGCACGGGCCGTCTTCGGGCGGCCCGTGCTCTTGTTCAAGTCGCCTGGATGGTCTTCATCGCCTGGTCCGCTTCCTGCTCCAGTCGCAGCAGCAGACGGTTTTCCTGCCTGCCGCTTCGGAGGGCGGCTTCCATCTCGGCTGCCACCTCGAAGACGCGTTCGCACCCGACATTGGCGGATGAGCCCTTTAGTCCGTGGGCTTCCTGCATGGCCTCCTTGAGATCACCGGCCAGGAGGGCCCGCCTCAGGCGCTCGACCCGGCTCGGAAGTTCGGTGCGGAAGGCCGCCAACACGCGTTCGGCGATGCCATCATCCCCCATCACCCTGCGGAGCAAGGCACCCCGGTCGAACACCGCGGCGCCGGACTCGCTGGGGCTGCTCGCTTCGACGACCACAGTGTGGTCCCGCTCGCCGAGATGCCGGTCGACGATTCTCAGCAGGGCCTGGGCGTCGATGGGCTTGGAGAGGTAATCGTCCATCCCCGCCTCAATGCAACGCTCCCGGTCCCCCTCCATCACATGGGCGGTCATGGCCACGATGGGAACGGAAGGATCCAGGACGCCGCCTTCGCCCCTTCGAATGCGCTGGGTGGCCTCGAGGCCATCCAGCACAGGCATCTGGACGTCCATGAACACCAGGTCGTAAGGTTGCCGGGCCAACTGCTGGATGGCTTCCTCACCCTGCTCGGCCACGTCGGGGGTGATGCCCACCTTCCTCAGAATGCCGATGGCCACGCTGCGGTTGACCTCGTTGTCCTCCACCAGCAGGATCCGACCCTGTCGGCGTCGTTTCTCGCGGATCAGATGGCGGGTGACCATGGGTTGGGAGACCCGGCGCTCCGAAACGGCAAGGACTTCTGCGAGGCTAGCCAGGAGGTCCTGGAGACGAATGGGTTTCGTCAGATAGCTGGCGAAGCCGATGGTCTCGAAGCGTTTCGCGTCGCCCCGCCGACCGACGGAACTGAGCATGACCAGGTGCGTATCCCGTAGCAGGTCGAGGGCCATGACGGCTCGTCCCAGGCTCTCACCGTCCATGCCTGGCATCCGGGCGTCCACCAGCGCTACCCGGAAGGGGCTGCCGGACTGCGCCTCATGGATGAGCATCTGGAGGGCGCGGGCGCCATCATCCGCCTCGGCCAGTTGCATGTGCCAGGCGGACAGCTGGCGCATCAGGCTCTCCCGGTTGGTGGCGTTGTCGTCCACCACCAGCACTTTGACGTCCCGAAGCAGCTCCAGATCCGGGCGGGGATCCGCGTCGCGTTGGGGTTGACGACCCAGGATCAAGTCGAAGGTGAAGGTCGAGCCCTCCCCTGCGCGGCTCTGAACGCTGATGTGACCACCCATGAGCTCCACCAGCTGTCGGCTGATGGCGAGCCCAAGGCCGGTGCCGCCATATTTGCGGGTCGTGGAGGCATCCAGTTGGCTGAAGCTCTGGAAAAGCAGGTTCTGCTGCTCCTCGGGGATGCCGATGCCGGTGTCACGCACCGAGAACCGCAGCAGGACATCCTCGTTCCTTTCCTCCAGACAGATCACGCGTAGCGCCACTTCCCCCGATTCCGTGAATTTCAGGGCGTTTCCCACGAGGTTGGTCAGCACCTGTCGGAGCCGTCCCGGATCGCCCTTGAGCAGGGACGGGACCTCGGGATCCGCGGCACAGATGAATTCCAGAGCCTTTTCACGGGCCCGCTGGGCCATGAGATCGCCGAAGTCTCCGAGGAGGTTTCGCAAGTCGAAGTCGATGACTTCCACATCCAACTTGCCAGCCTCGATTTTCGAGAAATCCAAGATGTCATTGATGATGGTGAGGAGTGATTCGCCGGAGGAGCGGGCCGTTTCAGCAAAGTGGCGCTGATCCGCGGTCAGGGGCGTTTCCTGCAGCAGCCCCAGCATGCCGATCACGCCATTGAGGGGCGTGCGGATCTCGTGGCTCATGTTGGCCAGGAACTCGCCTTTGGCGATGCTGGCGGCCTCCGCCATCTGACGGGCCTGTTCCAGGTCCCGGTTGGCGCGCTCAAGGGTCTGGGCGTACTCGTGGAAGAGGGTCTCCGCTTCCTTGCGGACGCTGATGTCGGAGGCGACAGCGATGATGACCCTTCGCCCGAAAAAGGTGCCTGGATAGAGGCGCACTTCCTTGGGGAAGATCTGTCCGTCCGCGCGCAAGCCCCAGAATTCGAAGATCTGGGGCTCTCCCGCGAATGCCCGGGCCAGGGCCCGCTTCACCAGCTCGAAATCATTGATATCGGGAGCGCTGATGAAGCTCGGGTCGTTGCCGAGGAAGGCCTCCCGGGGGTGGCCGTAGAGGCGCACCGCACCCTGGTTCACATCCAGAAAACGGCCCTCCTCGTCCTGGATGTAGATGGCATCCGTAACGCTGTCGAAGATTCCGCGGTACGTGCGCTCACTTTCCCGCAGGCGGGATTCGTTCTCCCGCCGGGTGGAGATGTCGCGCCAAGTCGTGTAGAGCACGGTCCGTCCCGCCAGGGGAAGGGCGGTGATCACCACTTCCACCCAGACTTCGGAGCCGTCAGTGCGCTGGTGAACCCACTCGAATCGGTCCCCGCCTGTGCGCAGCGCGGTCCGGATGTGCACCTTGCTGGCCTCCTGAGATGTTTGGCCATCCGGTTGGAAGGTGGGGGAGAGGAGATCGGGTGTGCGGCCCACCACTTCCTCATGGGTGGCACCCAAAAGAGCGAGGGTCGCTGGATTGCAGTCCGCGATGACACCATCCACAAGGATCAGGCTGGGATCCCAGGAGGCCTCGAACAGGGTGCGGAACCTGGCCTCACTCTCGCGGAGGTGCCAGCTGGATTCACGCCGCTCGGTGACATCGTGGACGGTCGTCACGACTGCGGGGGCGTCCAGCCCGTCGGGATGAGGCACCAGCTGGCAGTTCAGGCTCAGCCAGAGGGTTTGACCGCCCTTGTGCTCGATGCCGAGGGGCACATTATGTCGGGGCTGGCGGCTCTCCAGGGTGAGGAGCGCAGGAGCTTCCTCGGAGGGCAGAGGCGTCCCGTCCTCTCGAAGCATCGACCACTGGGGCTTGCTGAACTCGTGTTTTTGGAGGGTGTCTATGCTGACGCCGAGCAGCCGCTGGGCGCTCTCGTTGGAGCTGAGCACCTTGCCCTGACGGTCCTGGAGGAGCACGCCGTCTGGCATGGTGGCGAGAATCGTCCGCATTCGGGCCTCGCTCACCGCCTCAGCCGCCTCCGCCAATTGGCGGTCTCGCTCCACCCGGTTCGCATATCGACCCAGCAGGAAAATCGGGAGGCAGACCCCGAGGAGCGTCAGCCCCAGCCCGGCCATCACCAGGCGCAGGGTCTGATCCACCGCGGCGTAGGCCTCCTTTTGGGGCAGAGCCACCGCCAGCACCCAGGGCACTGACTTGAGCTGGCGGAAGGCTAGTACCTGATGAATGCGTTGGCTGTTGACCGTTTCCACGGTCTCGTTCTGGTCCTCGATGGCCCGGTCGAGGGCGGGTTCCAGGCCCTTGGGTTTACCCGACGTGAGCACCCGGGTGGGATCCGGGTGCAGGACGATGGTGCGATCCAGGGTGAAAAGGTAGAAGTAGCCGTTCTTGCCCACCTTCATGGTGCGCAAGGCGCTGAACAGGTCCGAGCGGCGGATGTCCAGCTCGCCACAGAGGATGGCCACCACGCCGCGGCCCTGGCGCAGGATCGGGGCGGCGAAGATGCAGACCACTCGTTGATCCGAAGGTGCTCCAAGCGGCGAGGAAATGACGCTTCTTTGGGTTTGACGAACCTGGGTTAGCACCGGCAACCGGCTCAGATCACGGCCGGCGAGGTTCTGCTGATGATCGGGGCGTCCGGCCATGACGCGGCCATGGCCGTCCACCAGATACAGCCCGTGATCAAAGACGGAGCCAATGCCCTGACGGTCATCCAGCCAGGTCTGAGCGCGGAGAGGATCGGTGAGGGCGGATTCGGGGATGACATCTGCCACCCGCTCCAGCATCGTCAGGTTCCGTCTCAGCGAGTCATCCAGGCTCTCCGCGGAGGTCTGCGCCAGAGAGATCAGGCCTCGCCCCACGGACTGCCGCACCCCCTGCTTCATCCGCACGAGGAGGAAGGCCGAGAACCCCGCCACGAGCAGCAGAATCAGCAGGCCTGGGAGCTGGAGGGTCCAGAAGCGTTCGGAGCGAGTGAGTCGCATGAATCCGGTGCTAGAGGTTCACATCGGAACTGCGCTGGCGGCGTCCGGCGTGGAAGGGGAAGAGCAGCAGGTAGGCATCCATGGCGATCTGGAGCTCCTCGTTGGTGGGTACCACCAGGATGGAGGTACGGGACCAGGGCGTCGACACGAGACCTTCGCGGCTGCCGTTCTGGGCATTGAGTGTGTAGTCCATCACGATGCCCAGATGCTCCAGGCGCGTGCAGATGCGCTCCCGCATGCGCACGCCGTGCTGGCCGATGCCCCCGGTGAACACCAGGCCATCCACCTTGACCAGTTCGGCAGCATAGGCCCCGATGTATTTCCGGACCTTGTGGGCATAGACATCCAGCGCCTCCCCGGCGCGTGGATTCCCTGCATCCACCGCGACCTCGAGGTCCCTGAGGTCGTTGGAAATCCCCGACAACCCCAGAAGGCCACTCTTCTTGTTGAGGAGGGTGTTCAACTCCTTGGCGGAGAAGCCGCGCTCCTGAAGAAATCCGAGGATGGCCGGGTCGATGTCGCCGCTGCGGGTGCCCATGGCGAGGCCTTCAAGGGGCGTGAAGCCCATGGAAGTGTCGATGGAACGGCCGTGCTCGATGGCGGTGATGGAGGCGCCGTTGCCGAGGTGGCAGGTGATGAGGTTGGTGTTGTCCGGCACCCTGCGGAGCAGCTCGTGGGCGCGTGCCGCCACATAGCGGTGGCTGGTGCCGTGGAAGCCATAGCGCCGGATGCGGTGCTTCTCATACATTTCCCGGGGCAGGGCATACAGGTAGGCGCTTGGCGGCATGGTCTGGTGGAAGGCCGTGTCGAAGACCGCCACCTGCTTGAGGCCCGGCAGCAGGCGCGTGGCCTCCTGGATGCCGGTGAGGTTCGCCGGGTTGTGCAGGGGAGCGAGCTCGATGTTCTCCTCGATGGCTTTCAGGACTGCGTCATCAATCACCACGGAGGCGCTGAAGGCCTCGCCGCCATGCACCACGCGGTGTCCGATGCCATGGACTTCTCTCAAATCCTGCAGGATGGGCGCCTCGGCGTCCGTCAGTTCACGGCCGATCATGGCCATGGCGGCGGCGTGATCCGGCACGGCGACTTTTCGCCGGAGCTTGGCGCCCGCGGCGTTCTGCTGTTCGAGCACTCCGCCATCCTCGCCAATGCGCTCCACCAGGCCACGGCCCAGGCTCTGGCGGTGGGGCATGCGGAACACTTCGTACTTCAGCGAGGAGCTGCCGCAGTTGAAGACGAGGATGCGAACATCATCTTTCGGATCGAACATGGACCACCTGTGGGGCATGGAAGTTTCCTGGAACTCATCGGTGAGGGCCCGGCCAGCCTTGATTCCGGCGGGTAAACTCTAATCATGCACCGTGCTCGCCTTGTCGCTCTCATCACCCTTGCCGCGCCCCTGGCGGCACAGGTTCCTATCCGGGTGGGGCTCGACACCCAGTCCGTGGAGTGGCAGGTCTCCCTGGAGGGCGGTGGGCAGGTGTGCCGCAGAGATGGTCGTCCCCTGTTCGCCCTGCGGCAGGGGGAGAAGCTGCGCATCTGGTGGGACGCCCGGGGTGAGACGGACACCGCCCAGGAATACCGAGTCCAGGTCGGGGCGGCGGTGACGCTGCCTTTGGCTGAGGCGCAGATGTCCAAACTCCGCACCCTGGGCGAGGCCCCGGATCGGGAGCGCGTGGCGGACGGGAATACCTGGCGGATCCTCACCGGGCGTTTCAAGACGGCGGAAGAGGCCGAACCGCTGCTGGAGAAACTCCAGGCGAGCGGTTGGCAGGAACTCTGGGTCAGTCTCGAGAAACGCCCGGGTCGCCCCGCCAAGGGTCGTGCACTCTACGCCGTGACAGAGCGCTATGAACGGCGCCCGTTACCGCTGGAGGGCGTGAGCTTCAAGCCTGCGGGCGGTCTCACGCAGGTTCACGGCAAGGGCAAATACCGCGGCCGCATGGAGATCTTCCCCAATCTTCAGGGACGGCTGACGATCGTGAACACGGTGCCGCTGGAAGGCTACCTCCGGGGCGTCGTGCCCCGGGAACTGGGGCCCGGCGAATACCCCGCCCTGGAGGCGCTGAAAGCCCAGGCGGTGGCGGCCCGGACCTACGCGTACGCCAATCGCGGCAAGCGGGACAAGGAGGGCTTCGACCTGCTGGATACCGTCGCGGATCAGGTCTATGGCGGGGTCGAGGGGGAGCACGCCCTGACGGATCGCGCAATTCAGGAGACCGAAGGCCTCATCGCCACGTTCCAGGGGCGTCCCATCCAGGCGCTCTTCATGGCCAACGGCGGCGGCGCCACCATCGATAACACCTTCGTCTTCGGGGGCGACCAGGGCTACCTGAAGGGCGCCACGAGCTACGCTGAACGGCCCCTCGCCCTGACCTTCAAGGGGCGGGAGGTCGCGCCGGATTCCCAAACCTGGCTGGGGTGGGATCTTGTGCGCCTTGCCGCCTGGGGCGTCCTCGCTCCCGAGCACCTGAATGCCACCTGGATGCAGGCATCGCTGGCGGCGGAGGACCTTACCCTGCCGCTGGAGCGGCTGGCGCAGCGGCTTCAGCTTTCCCCCTCCACTCCGTTGCAGGGACAGGGACCCTCCTTGCTGCTGGCCATGGCTCGCACGTTGGGGTTGGGTGATGTGCCCAACGGCCAGGAGCGGATTCAGGATGCGGACTACTTCCTGCAGGAGGTCAAGGTGCCGGAGGCGGATCGCCTGCTGGCGGCCTTCCTGACCCGTCGCGGTCTCGTGCCTTCGGCGCTCTGGAAGCCGGATGGCCTTACGCGACTCCAGGGGCTTCAGGTGCTGGCGCGCCTCTGGCAGGAACTGGAGAACCTGGAGCTGCTGGAAGGCCGATTGCTGCAGGATGGCCAAGTGCAGATCAAGGGGAAGGCTCCGCAGGCGCTAAGGCTGACGGCAGCTCCCCTCCTGGTGGAGGAGGCGCCGGGGGGATTCCTGCGGCTGCTATCCGAGACCCGGGTGCAGGTGGGGGACAAGGTGCGCTGGCTCGCGGCGGAGGGCGGGAGCCCACTCCTGGTGCGGCGGCTGGATCCCGATGGCGCCAGCTGGGACCGCTACAATCCCACCGCGCACTGGCGGCAAGAGGTCAAGGAGGCGGAACTCCTCGTCCGCCTTAAGAGCCGCGCCGGGTTTCAATCTGTCGGCGCGATCCAGGTGGAACACAACGATCAGGGGCGGGCGACCCGGCTCGTCATCACCGATCAGAAGGGACGCTCTCACGCCTTTACGGGCATGCGCATCCGTCAGATCCTCGGGCTCAAGGACAACGTCTTCCGCTTCGTGGAGGTGGGCCGCAAGCCCGACCGCCGCTGGATCTGCTTCGGGCGTGGCTGGGGTCATGGCGTCGGCATGGACCAGACGGGCGCCTTCGGCATGGCCCTGGAGGGCGCCACGTTCCAGCAGATCCTGCACCACTACTACACGGGGATTGAACTCACGAAGCTGTGAGGTCAGTGTGTGCCCGCTACACCCGATGTGCCGCAGCAAGGTGTGGCGTCAAGCACCTAGGCTGCGGATCGGATCTGTTGATGCGACTCCAGCTGAGGTGCTTTCCATCCTGGTCCCCGCCCCGACGAACGCCGTGGCGGGGACCAGGATCGATTGCATGAGGGAGAGGAGATCGATGCCATCCGTCATGCCCCCCTTTTCGGCCCTCGATGTGTCGCTCTCGAGCAGTCGAGGGTCGAAGAGGCTTACCGCTGAATGGTCAGGGTGTACTGGGCGGTACTGACCACGCCGTTGACGCTGTAGATCTGGATCGTGGCGTAGCCCGAGACCACCGCGCTGGTAGGCATGGTGAAGGTCAGCTGCCTAGGGTGAGAGGAGGACCGTCGCCGGTCGGAATCCACCACGGCGGCAGGTTCTGCCATCAGGGTGGGGGCGAAGCCCTGGACGACACGGAGTCCGTAGTAGGCCCCGACGGGAACCGTCAACGTGATCCGGGTGGTCTTGCCCGCCACGAGCGGGATCTTGAAGGTGTCGACATCGCTGCCGCTGGCGAGTGCGCCCTTGATGGAGGTGGTGGTCTCCATGGCCACGTTGGCGGTGGCGGTGGTGTTGTTCGATTCCGTCTCGATCATGCTCGTGGCCGTGGCGGCGTTGCTGATGGTGAAGGCCACGCTGGCGGACGTTCCGATGTTGCCCGCAGCGTCAAAGGCCTTGGCGATCAGGGTGTGGCCGCCGTTGGAGAGCCCCTTCGAATCCAGGGTCAGGGTGTAGGGCGAGATCGTGGTGGAACCCTTCAGGGCGCCATCCACGTAGTAGTCCACTTTGGTGACGGCCTTGTTGTCCGTGGCGGTGGCGCTGAAGCTGATGGTCCCGGCGCTTCCTGTGACCTTGGCGGCGATCACTGGGGCCGTCTTGTCGAGGTTGTTCACGGTGAATGTCACGGCGGTTGACGTGCCGACATTCCCCGAGGCGTCGAAGGCCTTGGCCACCAGGGTGTGATTGGCGTTGGTCAGGGGTGTGGAGTTGAAGCTCAAGGGATACGGGGCGGCGGTGCTGCTGCCCTTGAGCATGCCATCCACGTAGTAGTCGACGCGGGTGACGCCCTTGTTGTCTGTGGCTGTGGCATTGAAGGTGAGGGTGCCGGACGTGCCGGTGACCTTGGCGCTGACGGTCGGTGCGGTGGTGTCCGTGCTCACCACGGTGAAGGACACCGCAGCGGAAGTGCCGACATTCCCCGCAGCGTCATAGGCCTTGGCGATCAAGGCATGGCTTCCGTTGGTAAGGGTCGTCGCATTGAAGGCAAAGGTGTAGGGCGACGCGGTGGCCGTGCCCTTGAGCGCGCCATCCACGTAGTACTCGACCTTTACGACGCCTTTGTTGTCCGTGGCGGTGGCAGTGAAGGTCAGGCTGCCGGAGCCGGCGATCTTGGCGGTGACGGTGGGAGCCGTCAGGTCGTTGCTGGTGGTGAAGGGCACGGTGGCGGAAGTGCCGACGTTGCCCGCGGCGTCAGAGGCCTTGGCCACGAGGGTGTGGCTGCCGTTGGCGACGGTCCGTGAATTGAAGGCGAAGGTGTAGGGGGGGGCGGTGGCGGTGCCTTTGAGGGTGCCGTCTACGAAGAAGTCCACCTTCGTGACCCCCTTGTTGTCCGCGGCGTTCGCCGTGAAGGTGACAGTGCCGGTGGTGCCCGTGGCGGTGGCGCTCACGGTGGGGGCGGTGGTGTCGGGCACGACCCAGGCGGTGCCGACATTGATGGCGGAGAAGGCGTTCCAGACGGCGATTTCGGCTGCGCTTCCGGGGCCGTAGAGTTCCTTGGCCGCGGCGATGGCGCCGTTGCGGGCGGCCAGGTAGTTGCTGGTGGAGGTGAGGCGGGTGCTGAGGGTGCGCCACCAGACGCGCATCGCCATGTCATTGCCCAGGCCCTTCATGCCGCCTTTGAGGTAGCTGCTGTAGGCGGGGTTGGCGGCGTCCGTGGAGGCACCCTGACTCAGGAAATAGAAGGCCCGGTTCATGGGACCGGAACTGTAGTGCACGTCGAGCGTCGCAAGCGTGCTGCTCCAGGCGTCGGGACTGCGGCCGTCCAGGCTGGGCTTCTGCATGTAGCGCATGGGTCTGGGATAGCTGGGGGTGGCCAGCTGCTCGCCCATCGTCCAGTTGCCGCCGGTGGCGGGGATCACGGTGCCCTTGCCCGCGGCGCCGTAGGCGTAGAACTCGACCATGGTGGCGAAGATGTCCGAATTGGCCTCGTTCAGGCCGCCGCTCTCGCCGGAGTAGACGAGCTTGGCGGTACTGCTGCATACGCCGTGGGCCATCTCGTGGGCGGCCACATCGAGGCTCACCAAGGTCTTGAAGACGTTACCGTCTCCGTAGGTCATGCAGAAGCAGCCATCGGACCAGAAGGCATTGTCGTATTTGGAGCCGTAGTGCACGCGGCTGAAGGTGGTCCGCCCGGTTCCATCAATGCCGTTGCGCCCCAGGATGTTCTTGAGGAAGTCCCAGGTCACCTGCATGCCGTAATGCGCATCCACCGCCGCCGTCTGGCCGTTGGGGGAGGTGCTCCCCTGGGCGGGAACGTAGTTGGCGCCGTCGCCCCAGCTGGTGTTCGTGGCCGCCTGGTAGAGGGTGCCGTTTCCGGCGGTTCCGTTGGCCATGTTCGTCGTGTAGTTGTTGGCCCGGGTGGGGTCCTGCAGGGTGAAGCCGCCGGTGACGCTGTTGGTGCCCAGGCTCACGGTGCCACTGAATTGGCTCTTGCCGCTGCCGGTGGTGGCGGTGGTGTGCAGGGTGGACCAGCGCTTCAGCACCTCGCCGGTATGAGCCTGAATGAGCAGGTCTTCATGGCGCGTGTCGTGCTCATGCTCCATCTCGGCATGGATGTGGTACGCCAGTTCGTACCGCACCAGCTCTTCTTCGAAGTCCTCGGCGTTGTGTGGATTCGCCACGCCTTCCTTCGGGACCAAGCGGGTGACCGGGTAGATCACCAGATCGGTGGCGGGAGGCATGAGATACGGAGCCTCTGGTGCCATGGTCTGGTGGGCGATCGCCATGGCCTCCCGGGTGGAGAACGAAGGTTCTGTGGAGGCCATGATGTTGCGCGCAAGGCGGTCCGCCGTGGTCTCGACCCCTCCGTCCCGCAGGCAGCGCACGATCATCTCCCCGCCCAGCACCGGGAGCCCGTTGAAATACTGCTGGACCTTCATGTGGGTGATACCCTCGGCATCCGGGGATTCCTGGGCAATGCGAAGGGCGTGGCGCACATCCAGGCCTTCGTTCAGTCGGGAGGAGCGTAGAACGGCCTCCGTGATGCGGGCTTCGCGCATCCGCAGCGTTTCGGGGGCCTGGGCGCTCAGGCTGAGGCTCATGAGACCCAGGATGCTGTGGAGCCGGAGCTGGCGGCATGCGGTCATGGCGGCCTCCGAAGGGGCGGGGATGGGGTAGGTGTGTGATCCGCCCTGCAGCCCGACAAGCTCTGCGCGCTGATCTGGACCTATATCGACGTCGCCCATGTGAGGCATGAGGCGGACGGCCCACATTCACAATGGAAACGCGATCTTTTACAGGTGAAAGACCATGTGTCATGGCCAGGGGGAGTGGCGGGCACTTCTGGCCATGTCGGATATCCTGGAAATCCCCATTCCAGGAGTGAGCCATGCAGTGGAAGCCCCACCACGACGTCCATCTCCATCGCGATGTGGACTACAACCCCGTGCTTGAGTGGATCGTCCTGGGGCTGCTGGGCCTTCTCCTGGCCGGGCTCCTGACGGTCGCGGGCTACCGGATTTACCTCAAGGATCTCCCGTTCCAGTCCATGACCCTGGTGTTCAGCAGCCTCGTGCTGTTGCATGGGGTCTACATGTTGGGGTGGCGGAGGGCGCTCGCGCTGTTCGGTATCGCGGTGGTGGTGGGATTTGGGATGGAGTTCCTCGGGGCGAAGACGGGGATTGTCTTCGGGCGCTACCACTACACGGCTGTCCTGGATCCGAAGATCCTGGGCACGGTTCCGGTGGTGATCCCCCTGGCATGGTTCATGGTGCTCTATCCCAGCCACCAGATGACCAATCTGCTGCTCACCGGCCGCAGTGTGGGCGGCCCGAAGGGCGCCTGGGCCGTGGCCTTCTCCGCCCTCCTCACCGGCCTGATTCTGACGGCTTGGGATCTGGTGATGGATCCGGTGATGGTGCTGGATGTGAAGGCGTGGGTCTGGCACGACGGTGGCAGCTACTTCGGCATTCCCTTCCACAACTTCGCGGGCTGGGTGCTTACCGGTGCGCTGGCGTCCACCCTCTACCGTCTCGTCGAGCCTCGGTTGGCCTGGCGACCTTTGGGACGCACGAATGGCTTTTTCATCGTGCTCCCCCTGATCGGCTATGGGGTGCTTTGCCTGGGAGACCTGGTGGTGGGCAATCCCCCTGCGACCCGCGTGGTGGCGCCCTTCGCCATGGGGATTCCGCTGCTGGCTGCCCTGCTGAAACTCTATGGCTCCAAGCCCGAGAAGACGGCTTGATTCACACGGAACTGCACCGTCAGGTATAAGACCGTTCTGGGGTTAGGCTGTTTCGCCCGATCCACGCCGCTCCTGGCACCCCCCTGGCGGCCCTGGGGCTCTCCTGACGTCGGTGACAGTCGCTGCAACGGTCCTTCCAGAACCAGCGCCCTTCGCTCACCGGTTTGGCGTTTACGGAGTGAATACGATGCCGCTCGTGCGCATTCCAAATTGGATGGAATGTCTGAAGGGATTTGTCGCAATGCTGGCTGGCGTGGGGTCCGTGGATATTTCGGATGCGGCGGCCCTGCGAATGTATGCAGGCTTGGCGGATTTGTTGCATGTCAATGCGTCACAAGCATTGATATACGAATAGATACGCCCACAACCATCCTGGTGAGAGAGGCCTGTCCCCGTTAACCTGGGGGGAAGGGCCTCGCCCTAGGTTCCGTTCCCCAATCCCTCTCTACAGGAGATCTCCATGGCTGAAGTCGGACTCAAGTCCAAGGCGTACATCGAGCAGGAAGATGCGTTCGGTGCGCACAACTACCACCCGCTGGACGTCGTCTGCACCAAGGGCGAAGGCGTCTACCTCACCGACGTGGACGGCAAGAAGTACATGGACTTCCTGTCTGCCTACTCCGCCGTGAACCAGGGCCACAACCACCCGAAGATCGGCGAGGCGATGATCAAGCAGGTCAAGGAGCTGGCCCTCACCAGCCGCGCCTTCCGCAACGACCAGTTCCCGCCGCTCCTCGAAA